>JAPOUL010000032.1 GCA_026708685.1 Bacteroidota bacterium | reverse complement strand
CGATTATTCCATTCAAGGATCAGGCTCTATCACGATCGCCGCCAATGCCACCTCTGCAAATCTCTCCATTGCCATTACCAATGATCCAGTTGACGAATCAGACGAGACCGTCATCCTGACGCTGACCAGCGGCTCGGGATATGACATAGGAAGCCAAAATGTGCATACGCTCACCATTGCAGATGATGATGACAGTGATGTGCAACCATTGTCTTTAGCGACGATCCCCCATCAATCCTTTATCGTGGGGATCGCTATTGATGAGGTCGTGCTTCCAGATGCCGTCGGGGGAACAGAGCCCTATCGCTATGCTCTCACGCCGGATCTGCCTAAAGGACTTGAGTTTGATGCGACCACGCAAACGCTCAGCGGAACCCCCTCCGAAAGTATGTCTGCAACGACCTATACGTATACAGTCACCGATGACGACAATGGAACGTCAAACCAAACGTTTACCATAGAAGTCACTGCACCGCAAGCCTTGGTCTTTGCAGAGACGGTTGCAGATCAGATGTATCCAGTCGGTATCGCGATCCCTGATCATGTCCTTCCCAGTGCAATGGGAGGGGTACCACCGTATGACTACACCTTCACCCCAGATCCGCCCCAAGGACTCACCTTTGATAGCGAAACGCGGACGCTCAGTGGAACGCCCTCAGAAGTGACGGATTCGCAGGTCTATACCTATACGGTGGAGGATCGTGCTGGGACGAGTGCAAAACTGGCGTTTAAGATACAAGTGTACACGATCACCTTTACCGAAACCATCCCCAATCAATCCTATCCGCGAGGGCAGGCCATTGATCCGCTGGTGCTACCAGAGGTGACGGGAGGAATTCCTCCCATCCAGTATACCCTTACGCTGTTGGATCTTCCGTTTGGACTTCAATATGATGCTCTGACGCGAACCATCACTGGAACCCCATTGGAGATCACTCCACCGATCGCCTTGACCTATACAGCGACGGATCATAATGGAGCACAGGATAACCTAGTGTTCAGTGTGGAAGTCATTTCACCAGTCCATACGGATGAAAACCCAGAGATACCACATGAATTACGAGGCTATTCCAATTATCCGAATCCTTTCTACAGTTCCACGAATCTGGTGTTTGATCTTCCATGGCCTGCACAGGTGCAAGTGGAAGTCATGGATGTCACGGGAAGGCGGTTGATTACGACCCCATCGGAATATTTCACCGCAGGATGGGGCAATGAAATGGAACTGAGCAATCTGAATTTGCCATCCGGTGCGTATCTGTATCGGATCCATGCCACATCTTTGGACGACAGGTCATCTTCGGTCTATGTTGGACACTTCATGAGTGTCAAATGATCCAGTGGGGCAAGATGTGCCTGATGAAGGATGCATACCGCCCTTTTGATCGGACTGCATAAGTTTTAAAAAGCAGAAAATCATCATCTATGGGGATGGATTTGACATGGTTGTCAATCCTTGTACTGCGGCACAAGTGGGTTACGAGGATTAAGTGTAGCCTGACGGCCACTGAATAAGTAGTGCCTGCAAAAAAACCTCTTTGGGGGTTCCGCACAATCATAGCAATTCCACAAATCGGTGCCAATTATGCGTCTTTGCATCGTAATGATTGGTGAAATGAGGATCAAGATTTTCGAATCATTGGGCAAAATCTGAGTAAGGCATGGTAAAAATTCCAGTATACCGTTGATATAAGAGGCTTTTGCAAAACCTCATCGTTTCAACAGAAATATTGCCATAGAGCACCCTTGTGCATTTTTAGAATTGGCAGGTAGGTTTTGCAAACGGCTCATAATACAGAAATAATATTATTTCACGGTAGAGAGCTAAATTCTTTGATCAAGATAATGGGGCCATAATGCGCCCTGAGCAGGGTTGAATATATAATTCCCTTTTTCTTCACAAGTCAGGCTATATGAAGGGTTCTTGGGCAGGCACTTCTGAACGGGCACACCCCAAAAAAGTGTTCGCCATCTAATTTATATGGAAATAATAGAACCGTTTGCAAAACCTCTTGATCAAGTCAAAAAAAATGCGTCTCAAGCACTCCATGGCAATATTCCAGAAACATGGAGGTTTTGCAAAAGGCTCTCCTGTATCAATAATTCCCTCGTATTCCAAACCAGGATGAGGGTGCTTAATTCCACGAATATGACAAAGAATGCACGGATTGCCGTCATCGTCAAAGTGTCCAACAATATGCTGATGATCAGACAAGTTGATTATCCTCAAATTCTTATTACTCTGCCAATATCAATGATGCAATAAAGATCATAGGGTTGTTGCTCACGGGCATTCTTCATAGCAAGATAGTCCGTTTCACCCAGATAGTAGTTTCCCGTATCAACATCAATGACAACTGACTGTCCCATGTGGGTTAGTTCAAGTTTTTCCCTCAACGTTTCTCGTAAATACGTTGGGCCTCATCACCAATTCTGTCTATACAATCTTGATAGGACTTAGCCATAAGATCTAAATGTTAATAGATGAGGCGTTTGCAAAACCTCCGCTTTTTAGAAAAAACAATGCACTGAAGCACTTATGATGCGTTTCTATGGAGTTGATTGTGAGGTTTTGCAAAAGGCTCATTTGAGAAGAAATGTACGCAAAATATATTAATCAACCAACTTTTGTGTCCATCATCAAATGGACCAGTGCTACTTTTTAACAAAGAAATGATGCATTCCCTGATGGTATACATCTCTCTTTCAGCGGACACCATTCAGACGCGAGATATGTGGGTAAGTGATTGGAAGAGAAATCATCTCATAAGAGAGCATAAAACTTCCATCCAGAGTAGCGGTCAATATGCTCATGATCACACAAGGTGATTATTGTCTAATTCTTGTTACTCGGCCTATGTCAATGATGCAATAAAGACCGTAGGGTTGTTGCTCTCGGGCATTCTTCATAGCAAGATCGTCCGTCTCGCCCAGATAGTAGTTTCCAGTATGAACACCAATGACAACTCACTGTCCCATGTGGTCAGTTCAAGTTTTTCCCTTAGCGTTTCATCGTGTATACCCGGGCCTTCCCACCAATTCTGTTTATACGATCATTATACGACGTAGCCATTGGATCTAAATTCAGAGACGAATTGAAATATAACCAAAATACATAATCAACCAACTTTTGTGTCTGTCACTCATTTAGATCAGTGCTCTTCATATTGAGAAAATGTTCATTTTACTGATTTATATATCTCTCGCCTGAGGATTGCATTCATATCCTCAATTGAAATGTTAGCAGGTTTTGCAAAAGACATGTGGGAATCATGAGTATCCATTGTTTACTCAATGATCCAGTCTCAAAATGCTATAAACATACAACCTCACAAAACGGCTAAATGGCATCCATAGTGGATGAGCCGAATCTAATGAGATGATATGGATGAAGATTGGAAAACCCCTCTTTACAATAACGGAGCAATGACCAGTGCAACCACAGCAATCAACTTAATCAGGATATTCAAACTCGGACCAGAAGTGTCCTTGAATGGATCCCCCACGGTATCGCCAACCACCGCAGCCTTGTGCGCCTCTGTACCTTTGCCCAAAATTTCACCATTAATATTCATCCCCCCCTCAATACGCTTCTTGGCATTATCCCATGCTCCCCCTGCATTGGATTGAAAAATGGCAAAAAGAACACCCGACACCGTTACTCCAACCAAGAGCCCACCTAACATATCTATGCTAATAAATCCTACAATGACAGGAAGCAGAATGGCTAGAAGTCCAGGTGCGACCATTTCGCGTATAGCCGCTGCTGTAGAAATATCCACACACTTGGCATACTCAGCAGTCGCAGTACCTTCACGAAGTCCAGAAATTTCATTGAACTGTCGTCCCACCTCACGAATCATATCAGCAGAGGCACGTCCTACTGCAGCCATAGCCATCGCACTGAATACGTACGGAAGGGTAGCACCAATCAGCAATCCCGCAAGAATATTGGGCTGTGCCACATTGATGGTCTCCAAACCAGTCTGTTGCATGAACGCTGCAAAAAGGGCAAGGGCCGTCAAAGCTGCCGAGCCAATGGCAAATCCCTTTCCAATAGCCGCCGTTGTATTGCCTACAGCATCAAGTTTGTCAGTTCGCTCACGAACCTCCGCGGGAAGATGACTCATTTCTGCAATGCCACCAGCATTGTCACTAATTGGCCCATACGCATCTACCGCTAACTGAATCCCCGTCACTGAAAGCATCCCAACCGCTGCAATCGCAATCCCATACAAACCTGCCGTACTGAACGCACCAACAATAGCCAAGGCAAGAACCAAAGCAGGAACACCCGTAGAGTACATTCCTGTCCCTAATCCCGAAATAATATTGGTGGCCGCACCCGTCATACTCTGTTTCGCAATCAGATAGGTTGGCTGGGTCGTCGTCGCCGTAAAATACTCGGTGGCCAATCCAATCAAAACGCCAGCAGATAAGCCAATCACCATAGAGAAAAAGACACCTAAGGCAGTATAGGTGCGTTCTCCCACAATACTCGTGGTGGCAACCCACTCGCTGGGAAGCATCCATGTAATGACAAAAAATGCAAGGATCGCCATCACTCCACTTGCACCAAATTCACCTAAATTGAGGCCCCGCTGTGGATTACCACCCTCCTTGACCCGAACAAAAAACGAGCCGAGAACGGAAACAAGAATCCCAACAGCTCCCAATACAAGGGGCAAAAGAACAGCACTCAAACTTCCCAAGGCCGCGGTAGATCCGTCAAATACGGCCAGAAAACCGGTTCCTAAGACCATTGCACCGATGATGGAGCCAACATAACTCTCAAAAAGATCCGCTCCCATTCCAGCAACATCGCCCACATTATCGCCCACATTATCAGCAATCGTCGCTGGATTACGGGGATCATCTTCTGGAATTCCCTCATACACCTTTCCAGCCAAGTCCGCGCCAACATCTGCAGCTTTGGTATAAATTCCACCGCCTACACGTGCAAACAATGCAATGGACGAAGCACCCAAAGAAAAACCAGAAATCACTTCAATTACTCGCACGGTTGACCAGTTGGTTAATTCACTGTATGCTAAAAAAAGTCCTCCCAGTCCAAGAATACCAAGACCCACAACGCATAATCCCATGACCAACCCACCAGAGAAGGCAATGTTGAGTGCAGGTGCTAAACCGGTTCGGGCAGCATTCGTGGTGCGCACATTCGCCTTGGTTGCCACTCGCATCCCAATAAACCCAGCGGCACCACTACAGAAAGCTCCTACAAAAAAGGAAACAGCAACCATGGGAGACTGCCCCGTATCAGCATCACTCATGAGACCCGTGAACACCAAAAGTGCAGCAACCGATACGACAAAAATGGCAATCACACGATATTCACGGTTCAGAAATGCCTGGGCACCTCGTGCAATATACCCAGCAATCGCTCTCATCTCGTCCGTACCTGGATCCTGTTTAGACACCCACCGAGCCCGAAGCCAGGCAAACACGAGGGCAACTACGCCACAAGTGCACACTAATAAAATTAATTGAACTGATTGCATAAATCTGTTAAATTTCAGATAATTTGGTTTGAATAAAGCGTCCTCTTAGACAAAAATGTTGACATAGAAGGACTTGGTCAAGGTTCAACAGCATCGCATGGAACAGTGTCGGTCAAGTGTTCATCCAGCTGCAATTGCCTGTTAAATCGATTCATTGCACCCTCCACTCCCTTGTTGATAAATTCAAGGGTGGCATCTCGGGCATGATCTAGAATCTGATCTAACAATGCAATCTCCTGATCATCAAAACGAGAGAGTACATAGTCAGATTGACCTCCGCGTTCAAAATCTCCACTGATACCAATTCGTAATCTAGGAATCTGATCGCTCCCCAGAGCGTCAATGATATTCTGCATTCCATTATGGCCGCCAGATCCACCGCCTTTACGCATCCTTACCACTCCAAAAGGTAAGTGAATATCATCCAGAATAACAAGAATCTCCCGGCTGTCAAGACGCATTCTGCGCTGATAACTCCTAGCGGTCTGTCCACTAAGGTTCATCCATGTGAGTGGTTTCGCCATCACGAAAGAATAACCGCGCCATCTTCCCCGACCTGTAATTGAATTGGTAGGTGAATGTGGCTGAAGCACGATACCACAACGTTCCGCGATTCGATCGATCACCTCAAAGCCTACATTATGTCGCGTGCCCTCATAGGTTGAACCTGGATTGCCCAGTCCAAGGATGAGGCGCTGTTTTTGTGCCATGCGGACCAGCCAAATGTCTATGTGCTCTCTTCTTCTTCGGTGGACTCTTCCTCCACCTCTCCGTCAACTTCTTCTTCCTCCAGTTGAACTCTCGGACGCACGACCGACATTAAGATTTGATCTTGGGGAGCTGAAAACTCTAGCGTCTCCTCGGTAAGATCACGCAAATAGATGGATCCACCAATTTCCACATCTGTGATATCTACATCAATTTGAGTCGGAATATCTTTGGGATAACATGTAACCGTAAGTTCATTCACTACATAACTTGGATGCCCACCCAAAGACTGTCCAACAGAAATGCCTGTATAGTTTAAGGGTACAGTGAGCGTAACCTTCTCGCCAGCCTGAAGAGCTTGAAAATCAACATGCATCGGCCGATCCGTCACAGGATGGTAAGCGATGTCCTTCATAATACATTCCCAGCTGTCCTCACCAAGGCTCACATTGACAATATGAGTTCGGTTAGTGTAGATCAGGGGGTGCAAGCTTCGCTCACTTGTCACAAACGAATGTGCGTCTACATGCCTTCCATACAAAACGCATGGGACATTGCCTTCACGACGAGCAGCTCTGGCAGAAGCCTTTCCTGGCGTACGTGCTTGAGCATGGATGGAAATTACATTCATGAGTAGGTACTTAAGGGTTAAATAATGTGGATACCGAATCATCCGTCGCAATCCTGCGAATGGCATCCGCGAACATTTCAGCAACACTCACCACCTCAATGCGATCCGAATGACGCTTGAGAGGAATACTGTCCGTTACCAAGAGTTTGCTCAAAACGGATGCCTCAATACGTTCGTAAGCTTTTCCAGATAAGAGTGGATGAGTACATGCGGCCATGATTTCATGCGCACCTGCATCTCTAAGAGAGTTGGCAGCATTGGTGAGCGTTCCGGCAGTGTCAATGATATCGTCTATCAGGAGTACATTTTTACCGTTGACTTCACCAATAATGTTCATGATCTCAGCCTCATTGGGATGTGGGCGACGCTTGTCAATCACTGCAAGCTCTGCATCCAGCCTATTGGCATAGGCACGTGCCATCTTAATGGCACCCACATCAGGAGCTACAACCACAAGATTGGTCAATCGGATTTTTTGAAAATAGCCCTTGAATACGGCCGAAGCATACAAATGATCCACCGGAACATCAAAAAATCCCTGGATCTGTGAAGCATGCAAATCCATTGTTAACACACGGTTGATCCCTGCAGTCTGCAGGAGATCCGCCATGAGCTTGGCAGCAATCGGAACCCGAGGCTGGTCCTTTCGCTCCTGTCGTGCATAGCCAAAATAGGGAATGACCGCGTTAATTCGATCAGCAGATGCTCTCTTCGCGGCATCAATTAACAGCAGAAGTTCCATCCAACTGTCTGCATTGGGGTACGTACTCTGTACGATAAAGAGATCCCGCCCACGAATAGACTCCTGATACTTGGCATACAGCTCTCCGTCGGAGAAAACAATACGACTGAGTTTTCCCAAGGGCTGACCATAGGCTTCCGCAATCTTTTCGGCCAGCACTGGATTGCTGCTTCCTGTAAAGATTCCGATGGGTAATTCCCGAAATGGCATAAACGTATCTGAGATTGAATCAGCAACGTTGCCCGGGGAGGACTCGAACCTCCACCGACGGCTCCAAAGGCCGCTGTCCTGCCATTAGACGACCGGGCAATAGTAACGATTAAAAAAGATGAAACTTAGAAACTACGATCAAAAAGACTGAAAACTTTGATGATGCCCATTAAATTCATTTCACGGATGAATGCTCCATGACCAAAAGCCCTTACAGGATATCTGGATCCACAAAATGATACCGGATCATTTCAATTCTACCATCAAATGGGAAAGACTCAACCCAATACACGTTGTGATGAGGGAATGAGCATCATATATTCACCTGTGAATCAATTTTCTACGCTACACTGCCATTGACTGAACTCGCAGAGATCAAGCAGAGCAACAAGGTGCTGAACAGTTGCCGTTTCTTCGGGGATCAATACGAATACGGGGTTTGACGTAGACTCATTCACCTCTTCCATGCATCCAATGAGCGCATCAAATGATTGTGTCTGACACTCAACCTCACCTTGACTCTCCAAAAGAAAAGCACTTGGAGAAAAGTGAAGATTTAATATTGTCAATTGCACTTCTTCGGTTGTCTCGTCATCGGACGATCCAGGCAGGGCCACATTGTAGAGGGGAGCTGTTTCAGATAGGATCAGAAATCCCACCAATAAAACAAATCCCAAATCAATAAACACCATAATATCAGACTGATCTCCTTTCATAATCGTAGATTTGTTCTAAAAGGTGATGGTTCTTGTAATCTGGCCTTAGAACGACCAATTTCAAGATCAACACAAGAATGAATCGTGGGGCATACATCAACCAACATCAATGCACCCCATGCTATCGGTGAACCGCCATGCTCGTAGTATGCATCCACACTTGGATACACTGCTGTCATTGGCAATGCAACAATTCGGTCATCTGATCATCAGACCCAATCAATGTCACAGTATGATGATGAGCATCCATTAACGGAGTCCCATGATTGAATGAAAAACGGATTATACAATGAAGAAACGAAATGTTCCACATTTGGGATCTATTACTGATCTAGGGTTATCCACTTCATCATCGTTTTTGTAGTAGATGATCCTTCACATTAAAAATGCATCTCCAACAGCTCATGAAGAATGAAGATGCCATGCTACGCCCGTTCAATCTACCCTTGCTCTTTATGTAGCATCCATTTCTTCTAATGTGATCAGTTGAATTACGAAATGATCACCTCGTGTTTGGAACCCTGCCAAGTCATTTGAATCATGGATTTCATCTATGGCCTCGCAGGAACGTATTCATAATGAAAGGGTACGAACGTTGCTCAAAAGGCCTTTTCAAATGAGTGAAACTCCTCTCTACAAAATGACGCTTAGTCTTAATGTCCTGCGTCACTTGGGCATTGGACTTTATTCCAACATTCCTGCAGTGTTATCTGAACTTGTCGCCAATTCTTGGGATGCAGACGCATCCTCTGTGAAAATCTCTGTCAATACTGATGAAGGAATGATTGAGGTCATAGACACAGGGTGTGGCATGATGCTTGATGAATTCAATGAACGCTTCCTGAAGGTTGGCTATGAACGCCGTAAGGAAGGAGAGATTACTCAAGGAGGTCGACCAGTGATGGGTCGCAAGGGTATCGGAAAACTGTCCGCCTTTTCTATTGCCCAAATGATTGAGGTACACACCGTCAAGGATGGGCAAGTAAATGCCTTCCTAATGGACCGCAATGCCATAGAATCCAGCATTAGAGGGGAAGAAAACGATGTCTATCATCCAGAACCTATTCAACCAGACATCACTTCCCTTGAACAGGGAACCCGCCTTGTCCTGCGTAACCTAAAAAGGGATCTTTCAAGAACTGTTCCATTCTTACGACGACGTCTTGCCCGTCGGTTCAGTATTATCGGATCAGATCATGGCTTTGATGTAAGCATTAATGGAGAGCCTATCACCCCTGCGGATCGGGGATTTCATGATAAGCTGGAGTTTTTATGGTATTTCGGAGAGCATGGGGAGGCCATGGCCACTACTGCTGGAGCATTGAAGCATAAGCAATTTATCAATGGTGAGATTCAACTTTCTGCTGATGAAGCCCCTCAGCAAACTCATCAAGTGAGTGGGTGGATTGGCACGGTAGAGAAACCTGAGACAATAGACGAAGTCAACAATGCGATCGTCTTGATGGCCAGAGGAAAGCTCGTACACGAGGATCTGCTTCCTGAGTTTAAAGACGCTGGAGTCTACGCTGATTATGTCCTGGGGGAGATCAATGCGGATTTTCTTGATACCGAAGACGAAGATATTATTACCAGTGGGCGCCAGAGCGTGAAAGAAGATGCACCACGGTACACCGCTGTTCTTGGCTTTGTGAGTGAGGCTTTAAAGACGGTACGAAGCGAGTGGACAGGGCTCCGTAAAGAGCGCAGTAAGACGAGGGCTTTAGTCTATCCAACCATCAAAGAATGGTATGATGGGCTAGGACACGATCAAAAGAAAACTGCCGAGCGCCTGTTCAGCAAAATTGAATCTCTGCACCTTCGAGATAGAAACACCTTAAAGGAGCTCTATAAATCAAGTATTTTGGCCTTTGGGAAATTGGCATTGAAAGATATGCTGAGTACCCTTGATACGCTCAAAACCAAGGAGAATTTTGACACCTTGGTACGACTTATCACTGGAATTGACGAGATTGAGGCGGCCCACTATTACGAGGTAGTGACAGGGCGATTAGCGGTGATTTCCGAATTTGCCGAGATTCGGAAGACCGCCCTAGAAAAAGTACTGCAGCGGCACATCTTTGATCACCTGTGGCTGTTGCATCCATCATGGGAACGGGCCACTTCCAATGCCAGAATTGAAGAAACCGTCAGGAAAGAATTCGCCGACATTGATGCGAATCTCAGTGAAGAGGAAGCGAGAGGCCGAATAGACATTCGGTATCAGACGGCTGCGGGAAAACACATTATCATTGAACTCAAAAAATATGATCGCCGTGTTCCCGTATTAACATTGGTAGGACAACTTGAGAAATACAGGGATGCCCTACAAAAGTGCTTGGAGGAACAATACCCAGAAGAGCCCTCCCACATCGAAATTATCATAATTCTTGGCTCTCCACCTACTCCCATACATAAACCTCAGAGAAATGAGGGATACCTTAAACAAATTGGGGCACGATACGTAACCTACGACCAGCTCGTACTTGAAGCCGAACGCAGTTACAAAGACTATCTTGAACGGCAGGCTAGACTGTCCAAACTAGCCGATCTTATTGATCGTCTAGATCATGATTTTGCTTGACTCAAGTTGTATGCTTTCCTTATCTAAGGTGTGGATCTCACTAAATCATACGTCTCTGTACGATACCTTACATGTAATCACGCTACTATAATGCCGCAATCCGTGAAATCATCTACGCGATGTTTCATAGTCATCCAACATTACCTGTTATCAGTCCTGCGGAAACACATGGCTCCTTGGGAAAAAGGTCTAAACCAACTGAGAAGATCAAAAGAAATCAGGTACTGATCCACTCCTACCGATGCTCTCATCCTATGCCAACAAAGAATGAACCCCTTCATTTTTGTCATGATTCAACAAGCACTTCAAAAATCTGAGCAGTTTGGGATCTACGATGAACCGAAAGGTATCCTATCGAATAAACACTTCCTGAATTCATTGCGAAGGAAGTTGTAGCAGTAGCGGCATGATTAAGTGCATCTGTTCATCTAAGTTGCAGATCCTACATTGTTCTTACAGATTGAAGCAATGAAATGATGTGGCTACGGATATTTCTGCTTTGGAGCAACACTCGCATCCTAACAGTCAACTGTCAATATAATCCCAAGGATAGCCTTCATAATGCACAGCGTAAATCCTCACTTGTTAAAGATGTCCATCAAAAGTCTTCCAACTATCTTAAATTTGTCCATCTTGGATACTTAGGAGTTAACTTTGTGTATAATTGGCATGGTCTTTACGGCTTTCACTGAACTGCGTCCTATATGTTACGTACCTTGATCACAGGTGGTGCTGGATTCTTAGGGTCTCATCTCTGTGACCGATTACTTGATGATGGGCACAAGGTCATCTGTATTGATAATTATCTAACAGGGTCGCATGATAATATTGCTCATCTCATCAAGCATCCCCGTTTTCGGTTGATCGAACATGATGTAACCGAATATATCTCCATTGACGGACCCCTGGATTATGTTCTTCATTTTGCAAGCCCTGCCTCACCCATTGATTATCTGCGCCTGCCCATCCAGACCCTCAAAGTTGGTGCTCTCGGAACACATAATGCACTTGGGCTCACAAAGGCAAAAAATGCCTGCTTCCTTTTGGCTTCCACCAGCGAAGTCTATGGTGATCCAACCCAACACCCTCAACAGGAGAACTACTGGGGGAATGTGAATCCCGTTGGACTGAGAGGGGTCTATGATGAAGCCAAACGATTTGCAGAGGCCATGACCATGGCCTATCATCGGTATCACGGCTTGAGTACAAGAATCGTTCGTATCTTCAACACCTATGGACCAAGAATGCGCCTCCATGATGGGAGAGCCCTTCCAACATTTATGAGGCAAGCCCTCTGTAATGAACCCATCACCGTTCATGGAACGGGTGAACAAACGCGATCTTTTACCTATGTTGATGACACGATTGAGGGAATTGTTAGACTTCTTTACTGTGACATTGATTCGCCCGTGAATATTGGATGTTGCGAAGAAATCTCTATCCTTGACTTTGCTCGTAAGATTATTGACATGGCCAATAGCTCAAGTACAATTGAACATCATCCCTTGCCTGAAGATGATCCACAGAGTCGACAGCCTGATATTTCTCTTGCTCAAAAATTGCTGGACTGGAACCCCATTGTAGACCGCGATGAGGGGCTACGGCGCACATTTTCATACGTTCTTGATAAAATTAACCATTCCTTCATGACGCATGCACCTTCATAACCAAAAAGCATCCATTTACGTAGCTGGTCATACAGGTCTTCTTGGACGAGCCTTGGTCAAGAATCTCCATGCCTCTGGGTACAAAAACCTGTTACTTCAGACCAGCTCTGACTTGGATCTGCGATGTCAACAGTCAGTCTACGATTTCTTTGAGGAGAATCAGCCAGAATTTGTGATCCTTGCCGCGGCCCGCGTTGGGGGCATCCTTGCAAACGATCAGTATCCAGCCGATTTTCTTGTGGATAATCTCACCATTCAGACAAATGTTTTGGAGGCAGCAAAAACATCTAAGGTCAAGCGTTTAATCTTTATGGGAAGTACTTGCATTTACCCAAGAAAAGCCCCCCAGCCCATTCAAGAAACTTCTCTGCTGAGTGGGCCACTTGAAGTGACCAATCAGTGGTATGCTATTGCTAAGATTGCAGGAGTGCTTCAGTGTCAAGCGTTACGAAAACAGCATGACTGTGATTTTATTGCTCTAATGTCAACCAATCTATATGGGCCAGGTGATAATTTTGATCTTTCTTCCAGTCATGTACTACCTGCTTTGATGCGAAGACTTCACGAAGCCCACACATCTGGCAAAAATGAGATCTCGGTTTGGGGATCTGGAATGCCACGAAGAGAATTTCTTTTCAGTGAAGACATGGCTGATGCGTGTTTGCATGTCCTTAAAACTCCCGAGGATGATATCCTACGAGTCGCTCCCGATTCCATGCTCAATGTGGGATATGGTAGCGATCTCAGCATCAAAGAACTCTGTGACACGCTACAAAACATCATGGGCACCCAATGCCGAATGACTTTTGATGCATCAAAACCGGATGGAACTCCACGCAAGCTGGTGGATGTTTCTCGCATGAGACAATTGGGTTGGACATCCCCTACCCCGCTAAGCGAAGGGATAAAAAAAACGTATGATTGGTATAAGTCTAATTCCTGAGTGCTCTGGATATGTTTGGCAAGTTAAGTGAAGATTTATGGAGCAATTCTTATCATTGGATGACTTCATCCAATGTTGATCGTCCACAGATTCCTTATAGCGACTGGATCGGTTGTATACATTCCAGATGATTCTATGGATGTTTTCTCAGCATAATTTTGCAATCCTCCAAGAGTGCTTGCATACATGTATGGAACCGTACTCAATGCGAGTAGCACTGGGTGTTTTTTGTCTGAGCATATTCGTTTGCAACGATTTTCACTCTAAATACGACATCATCTCACAGGTGATGAGAACCTCTGTTTCTTACTTTTCTATTAATTACTTTTCATGACCAAAAGCAAAACGGCTCTTATCACCGGCGTTACCGGCCAAGATGGTGCCTACCTTTCAGAACTCTTGCTTGACAAGGGCTATTGTGTACATGGTATTAAACGTCGTTCAAGCCTTTTCAATACGCAACGTATTGATCACCTGTTCACGAACCCCAAATTTCATGAGGAACGGTTTCACCTCCACTATGGAGACCTGACTGACTCTACCAACCTGATCCGTATTGTGCAAGAAGTTCAACCTGATGAAATCTATAACCTTGGGGCTCAAAGCCATGTTCAGGTCAGTTTTGACACCCCCGAGTATACAGCGAATGTGGATGCACTTGGTGTTTTAAGACTCCTGGAGGCGGTCCGCATTCTTAGCCTTACCAACAAGATTCGTTTTTATCAGGCATCTACAAGTGAGCTTTTTGGCAATGCCCCTGAGTCTCCCCAATCGGAGAGTACCCCTTTCCATCCCCGAAGCCCCTATGGTGCGGCAAAACTCTACGCCTACTGGATTACGGTTAATTACAGAGAGGCCTACGGCATGTATGCATGTAATGGAGTCTTGTTCAATCATGAAAGCCCCTTACGTGATGAAGCATTTGTAACAAGAAAAGTGACCCGTGCCGCTGCTCGAATTAAATTGGGAATTGATCAAAAACTCTATCTGGGGAATCTTGACGCAAAACGCGACTGGGGCCATGCCCGTGATTATGTTGAAGGGATCTGGATGATTCTACAACAGGAAAAACCCCAGGACTATGTGTTAGCTACCGGTCATGCACACTCTGTCCGAACCCTCTGCTCTTTGGCATTTGAAGAGGTAGGGCTCCCACTTGAGTGGACGGGTCGTGGCATTACTGAAAAGGGACACTGCCAGAATACAGGACGAACACTTGTTGAAGTGAGTTCAGATTTTTATCGTCCTGCTGAAGTACACCACCTCTTGGGCAACTCCTCCTTTGCACGTAAGGAGCTGGGATGGAAACCAACGACCACCTTTAAAGAAATGGTCCAGGAAATGGTCCAGTATGATCTCAAGCGTGAGCAGGAGATTTTAAGTCTGAACATTCCCGTTTAACTTGCCCCATTAGATCTACGATGCGTGAATCTTTAAGTGGGGTTGTCTTGGCTGGAGGCACTGGAAGCAGGCTTTATCCATTGACGAAAGTAACCAACAAACACCTTCTGCCAGTGGGTCAATATCCCATGATATATCACCCTCTGATGCGCTTGCGCGAAACGGGAATCACGCGTGTCGCCGTCGTCACCAGCCCAGAGCATATGGGGGATGTGGTGAATCTCCTTGGAAGTGGAAGTGGTCTTGGATTGGATTTAACCTATCGGGTTCAAGATGAACCTGGTGGAATTGCTCAGGCACTTGGACTATGTGAAAATTTTGCACGAGGCCATCCATTTTTAGTTGTTTTAGGGGATAACATTCTTGGAAACAGCATCGCCCACGAAGTCAACCAGTTTCAAAATCAAAAAGAGGGTGCGCGCATCCTGCTAAAGGAGGTTCCTGACCCTGACCAATATGGAGTACCACGATTTCGAGGCGATCAGATTGTAGAGATCATAGAGAAACCATCTTCTCCCCCAAGCCAGTATGCGGTGACGGGTTTGTATTTCTATGATTCTCAGGTCTTTGATTTTATCTCGTCTCTCTCTCCAAGCCGTCGTGGAGAATATGAGGTCAGCGATCTCAATTCTGCATATGTCCAACAAAGCATGCTCACCTATGGAATTTTAGATGGATGGTGGGGCGATGCTGGAACGTTGGATGGGTGGCATCAGGCAAATCATCTGGCTCGCCATCTCACCTACCCTGCACTTGAAGGTCAAGCCTCTGCATCGCCATGAACTGGACTAGCGGCACTGTATATGACTGTACTGTCACCTTCCTGTCACAATATACCGATCAAAGAGGATGGCTTTCTGAAATATTCAGACATGATGAACTCGCTCGTGATCTTCATCCTGTGATGGCCTATGTTTCTCTCACCCATGCCGGTGTGACTCGTGGTCCTCATGAACATGTCTATCAAACCGACCTGTTTGCATTTCTGAGTGGATCATTCAGACTGTATCTTTGGGATCACCGCTCCGATTCACTCACTTATGGAATACGTCAGGTTCTTGATACTGGAGCAGATGTCCCATCTACCGTAATTGTCCCTCCGGGTGTCATTCATGCCTATCGTAATACTGGGGATTCAGATGCACTGGTCATCAACTGTCCGAACCAGCTTTATGCAGGCCAGGGAAAAAATGAAACCATTGATGAAATTCGATGGGAAGAATCTTCTCATCCTAACTTAATTCTTGATTAACCGTGAAACTCATCGTTCCAATGGCTGGGCATGGTAAACGACTCCGCCCCCAGTCTTCTATCACCCCTAAGCCACTGTTAACCGTTCGCGGACAATGTATGGTGGAGCGGATCATTGAAAAGTTTACTACGACTCTACCCCGAACGATCAGTGACAGTATCTTTATTCTTGGGCCTGGCTTTGATCGAAAAGCGTACGACATCCTTGACGCGGTATGTGCCAGACACCAAATTCAACCTCATTATGTGATTCAGGAAGAAGCCCATGGTACAGCTCATGCCGTCATGTGCGGACAAGACCATCTTGATGGTGAAGGGGTTGTCGTGTATGCTGACACTGTATTTGACATGGATCCAATAGATCGTTTAGACGATAGTGATGTCGTTGCCTGGGTCAAGGAAGTGGATGATCCAAGTCGTTTTGGAGTGGCCGTACGCGACCATGATCGGATTACAGCTTTTGTGGAGAAGCCACCGGAATTGATATCGAATGAAGCCTTGATTGGAATCTATTACATTCGTGATCTTGCCCAGCTTAAATCGGCGATTGCCTTTCTTTTTGAGCAAAGCATCTGTGGACCAAGTGGAGAGTACTATCTAACCGACGCATTTGATCACATGTTAAAGCAGGGGTTGATCTTTAAAACTGCACTGGTGAATGTTTGGCTTGACTGTGGTACGCTGGATGCCTTGAGGAACACAACCCGTTATTTACTTGATCAAGAACTCCATTCTGAGACAAGACCCGATCATTCTTCCTGCATCCTTCGTGAACCAGTATTTATTGCCGAGGATGCCATTGTCACCAACTCCGTGATTGGGCCTTATGTATCTGTTGAATCTGGTGCTGAAATTACTAACTCAATTATTGAACATAGTACTGTCTTTGAATCTGCTGTCGTTCAAAATTCCATCCTGCACGATTCTATGATCGGTGCCCACAGCCATATCATCGGTAGATCTCAACAACTCAATGTTGGCGACTACTCCAAGCTATCTTGAACTGAATAAATTTCTGGACTTTGCCATGAGCATCCGATGAAAGTGCTTCTTTCAGATCAAAGATTCATTCTTGAATCATCTTCTATCTGATACTTGCAATCATGCATGTCAACAAAATATTCCCAGAGTTTATCTCAGTGCAAACAATTCACTCAGGAAAACACCATCATTGGTTGAGAGAATCTAATCTGATTTGACCCTTGAATGATCATTCTCAAAAACTCACCATGTATATCGTTGGTTTTTAAGAATTGAGCACATTTCCCGTGCACGGTGGGCGTATCTTCTATATTGAATTCCTTGTATCAGGATGATAAAAGCAAGCGTGATGGACTAGCACCCTCCTTTATCGAATTAGATTGGAAGCAATGATAAGACCTCCCATTGCAATAATGGTCCCAACGATCCAGCGCAGTTGATTCAGCTGTGAAGCTTTGTTTTCCGCCTTCTGTTCTGCAAAATCTGCTTTTAGTTCTGCAAAATCCGCTTTCAGTTCTGCAAAAAGTGCCCTCTGTTCAGCAAAATCCGCCCTTAATTCAGAGATACGATGATCAACAAATTCTTTGGTGGCGACCTCTCCAAGAGCATCCTCCACGACATCAGTGATTACTTCGGCATGTGTCTGGGCTTGCTCCCACTCAACGCCGGAAGAATTTAATTTGCGAGCAATTTTAACAGCATCTAATGGCGTATGATTAACGCTTTAATGAATGAAGATCCAATGATCCGAATCTAATCGACACATTGGTCACTAACCAAGGTGAAGGCATGGTACACCGCATAGACTCTACGGTTCCATTGATCAAGGAAGAATGTCCATTTCAAGAAAACCATTCAGATAATGTAATACGAGTCCAATTTTTTCTATACTTCTCAAAACCATTACCACAAGAT
The DNA here is from genome assembly GCA_026708685.1 of Bacteroidota bacterium. Taxonomy (GTDB): domain Bacteria; phylum Bacteroidota; class Rhodothermia; order Rhodothermales; family Bin80; genus Bin80. Next base: position 41,522 of record JAPOUL010000032.1, on the reverse strand, counting down.
AATGAGGTTACTGGAATTTCTCCAATCATAAATATACTCAGAGTCTACCCAAACTCCAATTTTCGACTTGCCCTATAACCAAGTGGATAACCATATGTTAAAAATATCTTTTGTAAATCCTCCAAATTCTGCCAGAAACATCCCTTTGGAGTGCTTGAAACGCACTTTATTGAGTGGATAGATCGGTTTGCAAACGGCTTAAAGATGAGCAATTCAAGAGATTGATGTAGCCTCATAGCCTGAATTTAACCGCCCCCACCTGTCTTTGAATGGATATTGATTTCTAAGAACTGGAATGCAAGAGTTTGAATTGTGCCAAGTTCTTGAGGTATCATCACCTCTGGTTTTGGGTCAATACATACTTTAGGAAGAACAAGTAAGCGATTTGTGCTTTCTAGGATTTCCATTACTCCTTCAAAGGACATGGCTTGAATCCTTTCTGGCACATGTATGGAATCACCATTGTGCGGCAAATCTACGCTTGATTCAATGGCTTCTGACACTCGCATTCGGAATGGATGTTTCCATGTCGGGACCTCTTCTTCATACAGTAGAGGTGCCAATTTACAACGCATGTGATACTCCACATAATAGGCTAGGGTACACAGAAATATATTCGCTCTCACCAAATGTTTGGGTATATCATGTAACGAATGGAGATGCATCTTTGTGATCCTTGATAAAGCCATCTCCAATGCAGATAACCGATAAAAAGATGCAACCAGATCATCGGACCCTCTCTCATCAGTGCGGGAGGTTCTTATGATACACAATCGATCTACCAAGTCAGCCCTTTCAAGTGCCTTATGGTTCCGAGAATAAGACAATCCTCTGTCATCAATGCTGATATGAAAGAATTTTTCCGTGTTGTACGTAATGAGCACCTGATACACCTGTACGATCAAATCATCTTTATCAATCAGACAATTCTTTTTACGCTGTATCGATTCTATCACAGAATCCAACCGTTTTTCTGTCAGCACCATTCGTTTTTTGCGTTTCTTATTCTTGGTTGATCGATTTGGGTTGATCCATATCACCAATTTTTCTCCTGGGTACAGATCGCTTTGAAGTGTAAGACAATCATGTTGATCCAATTGGTTTTTGTGAATATTTTCTTGCTCCACCACTGCACGGATGTTGCTTTTCTTTAAGGATGCCATCCAATCCAGTCCGGCGGGGATCCCACCATCACTTAAGTTTTTATGATTCAAAATTTTGTGGTCTCCAACCAATATGAGATGCGTTGATCCCGAGGATTGTGTCATGTGATGCAACTGTCTGCTCAGTGTATCTTTATCCATTGACTTACCCTGAACAATATCCATGCCCACCGGGATACCATCCTGATCCGTGATGAGACCTATCATCGCCCGTTTCTTGCCTTTTTTGGAAAGTGATATAGGATCTTCATTTTGCTCACCTACTCTGCTGATGTCTCTCATCCCACACAGCACCAATCCATCTTCTATGATATGACGTTTTGCCAAGTCACTCTCAATGCGATCCTTGTGTTTGAGGAGTTGATTCATTGCACGGTGAATGTCATCTTCATCCACATCTTTTAGATCAAGTAAATCGTTGATTGATGTTTTTGCAGTTTGCTGATCTAAATACACTTCGGTTCGGGGTTGAAGGTAAGGTTTTAACAGGCGATGAACCATCATGCCAAGAATGAGCCTGCGAAATCGTGTGTTTCTCTGATCTATCAGCTCTGGAAGCCCCAGATTTTTCATGGTTTCCACTATCGCACAGACATGTCCATGGGGTTGAATGCTCTGAATCTTGATCGACTCTTGAAAGTTTTTGTAAACGAATCCTCCCTTGAGAAGAATCCTCACTTGCTCAATCAGCTCAAGAGGAAGTTTCGTGATATTGGCAAGGGTAGTCTTGTCAGTCTTCCCATTGTTCCGTTTAGACTCACGGATGAGATACGTTGGCTTTGAATTGCGGTTGGGAACCTTGTCAACATACATGACGAAAATCAGAAATGGTGAATGAATGCATTACATGATGTACAAAGAACATGAGCGGTGCACATACGTTAGAAAATATGGCAGTAATGTCTCTGAGTTACAAATCTAAGCAAATATATCCATTCAGCTGCTATTCCAACAAACTTGTGCAAAAGACCTGCCTTGAAAAGATGGGGATTTGTTTAACCTTCCATGTATGTTACAGATTGTTGATTGATGTTCTTCTCCAAGCTACATCGCGTCCCGATTGACTGTTTCGTTGAGTCATTTACCATGAAGAACGGAGCTTTCATTCTTTGTGTCTCACTTCAGTGATCTATCCAATGTGTGCCCGTGTACTTCAGATTCATTCCGATGACAATGTAGCCGTTGCTCTTTCAACACTGAGAGCGGATGAGGAATTTTTAGACGGCTGTTACACTCAGTCGCCAATTCCTCAACGTCATAAAGTCGTCACCTCAGTGATTTCCAAACATTCACCCATCATCATGTATGGGGTAACCGTTGGCCGCAGTCAGCGAGATCTTCAGATTGGAGATTGCCTCAATCAAAGTGATATCGTTCACGATATCGGTCAATACGATCTCGAAAACAGACCCACACCTGAACCATGGCAACCCCCTAACGTCTCAAAATGGTTCAATGCCACATTTGACGGATACCATCGCAGTGATGGGCAGGTTGGAACTGCCAACTACTGGATCGTTATTCCGCTAGTATTTTGTGAGAATCGGAATATTGATGTTTTACGACGTGCATTTGAAGATGAACTGGGATACAGTCAGCATTCTACCTACCGCCAGCAGGTTGCCTCGCTGGTTCACTCTTATCGAAATACATCCTCGCCCTTAGACAGTCAGTTGATTCCCGTCAATCATGATCGCGTTTTTCAAAATGTGGATGGAATCCATTTTCTGACGCATCAGTTAGGATGCGGTGGAACCCCGCAGGATGCCCGTACTCTGTGCGGCTTACTGGCAGGATACCTTCACCATCCCAATGTGTTTGGTGCGACGGTTCTAAGCTTAGGATGCGAAAATGCTCAGGTATCCATGCTAATGGAGGAAGTGCACAAACGTGATCCTGATTTTGACAAACCCCTCTATATATTCCGTCAGCAGTCCTTTGCAAGTGCAGATGCACTGATTACTCAAGCCATCAATGACACCTTTACTGGACTTGAAAAAGCCAATCAGATGCAACGTAGTACCGCTCCTCTGAGCAAGTTAACCCTTGGGCTTGAATGTGGTGGCTCCGATGGGTTTAGTGGGATTTCTGCAAATCCAGCCATAGGATTTACAACGGACCTACTGGTTGCATTAGGGGGAAGTGCAATCTTAGGGGAATTCCCAGAGTTGTGTGGTCAAGAGCAGTCCATTATTGACCGATGTGTTGATCTGAATACTGCCGCCCGCTTCATACAGCTGATGGAATCGTATGCTTCACTGGCTGATATTGTTGGTGCAGGTTTTGAGATGAATCCGTCTGCGGGAAATATCATTGATGGACTCTTGACCGGTGCAATGAAAAGTGCAGGAGCAGTACGTAAGGGAGGCACCTCCCCCGTTACTGCTGTACTTGATTACCCAGAATACGCAACGACTGCGGGGCTCAACCTTTTGTGTACGCCCGGCGGTGATGTGGAATCTACTACTGCCATTGCCGGAGCCGGTGCTCAGATCATCCTGTTTTCTACGGGGATGGGAACACCTACTGGGAATCCGCTCGCACAGGTCATTAAAGTGAGCAGCAACACGTTACTGGCCAAGCGTCTCTCTGACCTGATTGATTTTAATGCTGGAACCATCATTGAAGGACATGAAACGATTGAATCCGTTGGATCTCAACTTCTTGACTTAATCCTTGCTGTTGCCAATGGAAATTATATTCCTGCTGCGGTTCGCATGGGACAACATGATTTTATCCCTTGGAAGCGAGGAGTATCATTATAGGGATACAACTACCGAATCACATTAGAATGATTTTGACCAAATAGAACATCTCATCCATCTGTTAGCACTGTAAACCGTGAAATCAAACGCATGAATCGCATTGGGTTCTGAACATTTCGAGTTGATGGAGTATAATAGGAAAACTTTGAAAAACGCTTGAATTAATTTCTCTAAAATGTATCGTAGATTTATATATTCATTCTTTATTGTATTCCTGTGCAATATACTGCTATACAGTGCAAGGTCGCATGCCCAGTCAAGCAGTCAAACGCTTCTTGAGGGGATGGCACTCCTTGATGATGGTTCTAACAAGAGAGATTATGATCAAATTTTAGAAGCACGTGCTCTTTTTGAAAAGGTAACCAAAGTTGATAGCCTTTCCATCTGGGCGCACTACTATGCAGCCACTGCATCCAGTGCTGTGGCCAATATGATTGATGAAGGCCTGATTGAAAATGGAAGACGAGATCTTGCTGATCATATCAACACTGGCATTAAGCACCTAGAAGCCGCAGTCAAGATTGATCCAAGTTTTGCTGATGGATGGGTCTTGCTGGCAACCAGTTACGCCCATAAAATTTCTGTGCGCCCTTTCAAGATCATAGGCTTAAGACGAAAATATAATCGCTCTATCTCATTAGCTCTTGAATTGGAACCAAATAATCCAAGAGTCATCTTATTGCAGGGAATCATGGATTATTTTTTGCCTGGAATCGCAGGTGGCAATAAAGAGCGTGCGGAAGAACGTATCAATCAGGCAATTGCGATTTTTGAAGAAGAAAATATTACCCACCCTTACCGTCCCAAATGGGGCCATGACACAGCATATGCACGACTTGGAGTCATCTACATGGATAGAGGCGATCTAGTCAAGGCACGAAAGGCCTTGGTCCGTTCTTTGGAGCTCAATCCTGAATTCGGATGGGTTTTACAGGAACTCCTCCCAAATCTTGAAGAACTAGAGTCTCAGACCTGATTCCGATCAGTCCATACTACGTTGTGATTTAATGGGCATTTCAGTCATTGAGTAAATACACTTGAAATACCCCCTCAGGGATGCGTGAATTCAGGGTGAAAGCCTATTCTTACAATTTCTGAGGCTTTCGCCCCCCGTTTTAGCAGAGTTGTTGGCTTGAACCCCATGTAATTCATTTTTAGGGTTGAGCGGAGGTGATGGAAAATCTGCAGATTACTAAATCATTCCACCATTTAATCAACCATAAATACTGCAAATCTTGCTGATCATTTTACTGATACCTGAAAACTATCAGTCAATCAATTGTTCCTTGCTGATTCGTTGGGCGAATGCGGCGACCATTGAGAGCCGCCCCGATGAACGTATATCGTACCCCAGCCTGATACATGACCAATAAAATAGCTAAGATAGTCGTACATAATAGAAAAAATTTGAGATGTGGATTCATCGGTATATGCACCAAAAACATCTGTGCAAGTACGACAAGTGGAAAATGCCACAGATAAATCCAATAAGACGCGTCAGACATGTAACGAACCCAGCGACGTTCCTTACTAGCTATCCAATTAAATAATCCCATGAATCCAAAACTCATCAACCATGCATAAGCTGTCTGGACAACCGACGTTCCAAGCCATGCATATGATGGTGTAGACTCCAGTAAAATCTCAGGGAACACCAATGCTATACCCACAGGAAACAATACCAATACTGAAGGCAAAATCATTGCCGTCCACCATCTATGTACCTTATAATTCCTCTGATAGAAAAATGCACCGAAGAAGAAAAAAGCCGAATAGTAGGCCAAGAGATGCAAGGGTGGTATCAATTCAATCGTCGGCGAAAAGGAATCTGCACCAAATACCTGATCCTTCATCAGATACATCGGAATAATCGATAGTGGAATCAGAAGCCACCAGAGACGTTGCTTGAATTGGACTCTCAACTTAACAAGAATGAGAAATATAGCCACCATCCATAGCAAGTACCATAAAAACCATAAGTGATCAAATCCACCCAGCCAAGCGGTAAACCAGTTATGTAAAGGTGAAAAATCTACACCTTCCATCACCCAGCTATTCAAGGGAACAATTGTGATCATTCCAATCAATAGTGGGATGCCAATTCTACGAATTCGGTGGTCTGCCAATCGATTCCATCCTCGCGACTGCCAGAGCATTGCGGTAAAAAAACCGCTAATCAGAAAGAAGACTGGCATCCTAAACCCATGAACGATCATGATCATAAAAGCATAGGGATTGTAGTGTGGTTCAAGGGTATAGGACCATGGATCATTAAAGGGCCACCCTTCCACTCCAACCAGAAAAAGTGCTCCATGTAATAAGAGACCCAACAACATTGCAAATGAGCGCAATGCATCCAAGTCGTGGAGACGCGTCATGCTAATCAATCAATAGAGGCTTGGATTAATGGACCATCTTGATTCATTCCGTGATCCATAAAAACCGTAACGAAACTTATATTCAAATACAAACAAAACCCTCATGATCATTTATTGACATGATCATCCACAACATACGATGGAAAAAAGACGAAACTGTATCAGACGTAGGTTGATGTCACCAACGGTCAGGATTGTTTTGACATAGAACGAGTTCAAACGTACCCGGGGTGGGACTCGAACCCACACAGCTTTAAAGGCCAACGGATTTTGAGTCCGTCGCGTCTACCAATTCCGCCACCCGGGCATTTTACGATTGTACGTACTCTTGTCTACACGGATCCTCAAGGTAAACCATAATGTGCATGAAAGCGAAGAATTGCCTCTATTCCCTCGGCAAAACGATCAAGTCCAAAATGTTCATTGGGAGAGTGAATTGCATCCGAATCCAGCCCAAATCCCATCAGCACGCTGTCAAGCCCCAATAATTCTTTGAAATCTGCCACAACAGGAATACTTCCCCCTATACGTGTGAAATAAGGTGGACAGCCATATACATCTTCTAATGCCTTTGCTGCAGCTGCCATCGCCCTGCTTTCGGTATCAATCAGGACTGGATGAGCACCATGAACCACCTTAAAGTCCATATGCATAGAAGCAGGAAGATGGCGACGTAACCATGATTCGGTTAACTCCGCAATCTCTTTCGGATCCTGATCTGGAACCAGTCGCATTGAAATTTTTGCACTGGCCTGCGAAGGAAGTACGGTTTTCGCCCCATCACCCGTATAGCCTCCCCATATTCCATTGCAGTCTAGGGTTGGGCGTGATGTTGAAGAGACCAAAACTGAGAAGCCATATTCTGTCACAGGGAGATCAACTCCCACTTCCTGTACCCAATTTTTTGCATTAAAGGGCAATGCATCTATTGCATCCAGTTCATCTTCTGAGAGTGGACGTACACGATCGTAGAATCCATCAATGGTAATCCGATGATGTTCATCATGCATCTTGCCAATCAAATCCCCTAACGCATTGATTGGATTATGGATGGCTCCCCCGTAGGTACCCGAATGTAAATCACGATCTGGCCCCGTCAGGGTCATCTCTACATACGTCATTCCCCGCAGTCCATACGTAATGGAGGGGATCCCCGATGCAAATAAACTGGAATCCGAAATCACCACCACATCCGCTGCCAATGCATTGCGATGGGTTTCAATAAATCCCGGCAGACTTGCAGATCCAGATTCCTCTTCTCCTTCAAGGATGAATTTAAGATTCACCGGCGCTCTCCCACTTGTCTGCATCCAGGCCTCAAAGGCTTTTAAATGCATGAACAACTGCCCCTTATCATCGCAGGCACCGCGTGCATACAGAATTCCATCTTTAATCACTGGAGAAAAAGGAGGGGAATCCCATAGGTCCAACGGATCAACGGGTTGTACATCATAGTGACCATAAACCAATACTGTAGGTCGTGAAGGATCAACTTCATAATGGGCCACCACGATTGGATGTCCCTCGGTAGGGAATGCCTTTGCGTCATGGAGGCCTAAAGACTGCAAGTGATGGACTAACCAGTGAGCTGCCTTGTCGACATCCTTTGCAGACGATGGTACGGTACTGATGGAAGGAATACGAAGAAAATCAATCAACTCATCTACGAAGCGGTCGAAATGGGTTTTTGAATAGTTGAGTGCTGAAGAAATCATAGTGCCTTTATTAGAGTTCGCTTTCATCACGCCATCGAATCAAGCGCCATGCCCGAGTGGTATCGGCTCGGCTTAACAGGAAGTTCACGTTACCATCCCCACGAAATACTTCACCATTATCAAGTCCAACCGTCAAGTTAAACCCACGAACCGCAATCGCATTCCTGCCATCATTGTATACTTGTCTGGTGATGATTTGTCTCCACTGAAGTTGGATTTCAACCGAATTTTCAAATAAGCGTCGGGTAGACTCAAGTTCCTGTCCAAACCCCCATTCACGCTCAACTCCCGTATCAAAATCAACATAAACAAACACAAATGATGAGTCAATCAATGACTCATAGAAGGATACATCCCGCAGTTCATACGCATTACGAAAATTCATGAAGTACCCGTCCACGGTTGTGGGATCCCCAAATAGATCCCCAAATGGGTCTCCTTCACCAATGGCTGGGGCAAATGGATTACACCCAATATACATCAGGGAGGTATGGAGGAATACGAGTATCAATATGTAGCGATGAGCAACCACAGATCCAGTCAACTGACATGAAACTAACTTGCAAATTCTGCCTTAAGATCACTCCATGAATCTGCCGATCCTACACTCTGATCATTCCATGTCATGAGTGTCCATAGACCATCGGGTTCTTGAATAATGGTCCATACAAGCCGGCCCTGCAGGGTATCTGCAACCTGTTGGCTCCCATGGGAGATAACCAAAATATAGTGAGCATCCAGTAAATACTCCGTCTCTCCAAGTTCAGTCGTAGAATCCTCTAGCCGCAGAGAACTGTTTTCCCCGCCCCTGGCTGCCTCAACCAATGTTACAAAATACCCATTTTCCTGCACTTGATCCCAATTGATCCACTGGTCTGGATTACGGACATACGCTTGAGGCGTGGGCGAAAACTCAAAATCAGTGTGTAACGAACGACGGTAATTGGATACATTCAACTCTGCTATTGCAGAATGTATGTTCTCAACAACAATATCAGGGGCAACTGGCTGTTGCCAAGTGCTGGCATCTCCAACTGGGGGCTCTGGTGTTCGAGCTCCAAAAAGATCACATGATGCTAGAAGAATCAAGCCTATCCATAAGCCCCGCATGGATTTAATCCAGTAATTCCTCCGATACATTCTGGTAGGGAGCTAATGCCTCCTCAAATGTGGTAACTCCTTCAAAAAATGCCACAACCTTACGAATCACATCATCCACCAACATGTCTGGACAAGATGCCCCCGATGTAATGGCCACTGATACTGGCCGACGAGAAGGGATCCAGTCAACGGTCGTACGAACCTGCATCGCTGGATAATCATAGTGGTGAATCCTATGTCGATCCTCAATCTCTTCTGATCCCCGTATGAAGTATGTAGGGATCACTTCATTATAGAGAGATACAATTTGGCTGGTATTTGAAGAGTTGTATCCACCAACGACCAGTGCCAAGTCCAACGGCTTCTCTAACATTGCACGAGCAGCCTCCTGATTTTCATGAGTCGCATAGCAGAGTGTATCACTGGTATCCACAAAGTGTCCCTCTTCTCCATATCTCTCCACGGTTGCTTTCCGTAAAACATCCGTGACTTCCTGCGTCTCCGTCACCAGCATAGTGGTCTGATTGACCACTCCAATGCGGGCTAAATCCTGATCCGGGTCAAACCCTTCACTGTAACACTCTGCAAATCGCTCATAGAAATAATGTCGATCCTTTTCACCACGTATGACTTGAGCCAGATCTTCAGCATCATCTACATCTCGGATCACAAGGACTGGAGCATGCTCATTGGCATGAGAAAACGATGCTCGTGATTCTTCATGCAACCGCTTGCCATGGATAATGACTGTATAGCCATCTCCTCCTATTTTCTCACTTCTTCGCCAGACTTTTTTTACAAATGGGCACGTCGTATCGTAGGTACGAACGTCAACGCCAAGTTCCTTGAGTTCCTCTTTGATTTCCAGCGTCGTTCCGAAGGCTGGAATCACAACGATATCTTCTGGAGCAAGAGATTTGAAGTCAATCAACTGATCTCCCATACTTGAGCGCAAAAACTGCATCCCCCTTCGCCGCAGATCATTATTGACCTGAGGGTTGTGAATCATCTCTGAAAGCATAAACAGCCTGCGATCAGGGTGATCAGAAATTGCACGATAGGCAATCTCTACAGCGTTTTCTACACCAAAACAAAAACCAAAGTTTCGAGCAATCCAGACATGGACTGGACCAAAATCTAACAGAGAAGGGGTAAGATCTTTCTTACGGGGATCGGCCGCCATCCTCGCCGTTTTGAGCGTTGAGATGATGGGGCTACGATAAAACTGAGGAATGTCAAACGTTCGGGGCATTCAACCAAACAAAAAATAGTGATCTGATTTGTATACAATAATATATTAATAAGGATTCTTTCTCACGAAACATATCGCTTATATTACACATTGGTAAGAAATGAGTTGCATTCAGCCATTATCATTGCTTGATCTTTTAGCATATTTTGTGGTAGATCTGATCTATTTTCTGCTCAATGCAATGTTTACAATGAACCAGTAGACTTTCTGTATTGATGAAAAACACATCTCTGAATAGGTAATCATCATGGACTCCATGATGGTATCAGAAAATGAACTATTCATCAAAAGAGTTGGGATTGAACCATGAGATAATCAAATGACTCCTTGAAATTTCTGAGATTTAGACATCACTATTTGCGTCAATGATTTAGAGTGTGCTAACTAATCTGAAACTTTTTTATGGTTCATCCACAATAATTATTGGGAGTCTTTCCTAAAACTTTGGCTTAAGGAACATGGTATCACGACCATATTACAACTTTTGACATCACAAAAACGTATATGTCTCAATTCTTTGCATTGATCAGTGGTTGATCCTTTTGAGACCGTTTTTCATAGAGGTTTCATCATCCCTATCCTATTCTCATTTTCAAAATGGAATCTGATCAGTCTGCCTCGAATCAGATCGTATAATGAACCCAGGCTGGATAGAAATGTATTCTTGATCCACACACACTTTTTGTGCGTGGGGATGCCTCTGCACCATGCTCAGGTTTTTTCTTGAAATTAACGGATGAATTATCGATTATTGGGACGTACGGGGCTTTCCGTAAGCGAAATAGGTTATGGGATGTGGGGAATGTCTGGCTGGGTAGATTCGGATGATTCCGAGTCTACGGAGTCATTACAGCGTGCAGTTGATCTTGGTTGCACATTCTTTGATACGGCATGGGCATATGGAGATGGCCATAGTGAGCAACTCTTGGGAGATCTCCTCCGGGCGAACTCCGATAAACGCTTGATTACAGCCACAAAAGTTCCTCCAAAAAATCGTGCCTGGCCAAGTCAGAGAGAACATACTCTTGACGACTGCTTTCCACCCTCCTATGTTTGCGATTATATCCTGCAAAGTCTCAAAAACCTTCGAGTAGATCAAATTGATCTAATGCAACTCCATACATGGGAAGATGCATGGCTACAGGATGATCGGTGGATTCAGGAATTACACCGAGCCAAAGAGAACGGAGACATCGGTCACATCGGAATCAGTGTCAATCGGTGGGAGCCATGGAACGGCATTCAAGCGGTCCGCAGTGGTCTGGTGGATTGCGTTCAGGTGATCTATAACATCTTTGACCAGAATCCCATCGATGAACTGTTTCCAGCTTGTGAAGAATTCAATGTCGGGATCATTGCACGAGTACCCTTTGATGAAGGCACGCTCACGGGCACGCTTTCTCTGGATTCAACTTGGCCCGATGGGGACTGGAGAAACACCTACTTCGTAGAGGAAAACCTCCGAAGTAGTCTTGCCCATGTGGAACCACTGCGTGATTTAGTACCACAACAGAGCTCCATGCCCGAAATGGCACTCCGATTCATCCTCAGTCATCCTCTGGTGAGTACGACCATCCCCGGAATGCGCAAATTACAGCATGTTGATGCGAATCTTGCCGCAAGTACTAAAGGGCCTCTGGATCCATCTCTGCTACAGTCCCTCTATGCCCACCGCTGGGATAGAGAACCAACTTCTTGGTCTCAATAGCCACCCACCAATCCTACATCCGTCCTGCATACAGTTACACCATTTTATCTCCATTTTAGACATCATGCGTGTGAGATGTATCGATTCTTCTGTGTAATTCTCCTTCTGATTGCCCCAAAAGTGGCTGCTCAATCCTGGGGGATCGTTGAAGGTGTTGTCACTGAATCCGAAACCGATCTGGTGCTACCCGGTGTGAGTATATTGGTCAATGACACCAATTTTGGCACGGCCTCTGACAAGTCAGGACAGTATCTGCTCCAGCTACCAGAGGGAACCTATGCCTTGCGATTTTCCTATGTAGGGTTTACCACCTATATTGACTCGGTCACCGTTCGTTCTTCCCAGAATACCGTCTTCAATGTACAGCTCATGCCCACGGTCATTGAGGGAGAAGAAGTGGTTGTTGAAGATGAAACCATGATTGGAGCTGGTATCCAACAGATTACCCCTGAGCAAGTCACCCGAATGCCCTCTCCATTCAAAGGCTTTCAAGCCCTCCTCGTATTGCCCGGAGTATCAGCAAATAATGAACTCTCCAATCAGTACTCTGTGCGCGGTGGCGGATTCAACGAGAACTTGATCTTTCTCAATGGTTTTGAAATTCACATGCCTTTTCGACCTCGGCAAGGGGAACAGGAAGGACTTGGACTGTTCAATCCAGAAATGGCCAGAAGAATTACCCTTTACACGGGGGGATTTCCATCTAGATATGGCGGTAAAATTTCTTCAGCCCTTGACATTGAGTATCAGGCATCCCGTGAACTGACCACCTCGGCGACCTTATCTCTGCTTGATGGAACGGCCACCGCTTCAGCCACCAATGGTCCCGTCTCATGGCAGATTGGATTTCGTAAGGCACGAGCTCGGCGATTTTTCTCTACACAGGAGCTCAAGGGCAATTACCAACCTGATTACCAAGACCTTCAACTCCAACTGACCTACGCATGGACTCCCAGACATCAGCTTGAAGTCCTTGGACTGTATGCTGATCACGACTTTCGGTTAGATCCCCGTGGACGCAGAACCTTCTATGGCACCGTATCGGCCGATGGAGGCCCCTCCGATCTGCGTTCTGTATGGCTTTCTTACTCCGATGACAGCCAAGAAACCGATGGCTATCAGACTGGCCTCTTAGGACTCCGACATCATGCTCAAATTGGATCACAATGGACTATACAGCATGATGTGAGTTACTATGGCACCCAAGAACATGAGTCATTTCTTTTGAAAGGCAATGCCATCTTATATGACATCATGACCGACAGTAATGCTGAGACGGTAGAGATTCCCCGCGGTATCGCCTTTCAGGAGGACTTTGCTGATAATTCCATCACCGTTACATCCATCATCGGCCAGGGCCTCTATCAATGGTCCAATTCACGTCACGCCCTTGAAGCCGGATGGTCCTACAAACGTTTGGCATTTGATGACCAACTTCTGGAAGAGTCTATTGTACAGGGTACCGACTTGAACGAAGAACCGGTCCGTATCGTGGTAGACAGCTTGATCGGCACCGCTGCATTCAATGCAACCCAGTTTAGCCTCCATGTAGAAGATGGATTTAGTTTGCATCACTCGCTTTTGATCAATGCTGGTCTTCGTGCAGACTGGTATGACTTCAATCGCGAGTGGACGATCTCACCTCGTGCCAGCGTTCGCTATGAACCTTCCAGACAACTCACCCTCACTGCTTCGGCTGGCATCTACTATCAGCAGCCTGCCTATCGTGAACTTAGAGGAACTCCAAGCTCCGATCAAACTCTTTCCGAATCCTTAAATCACAATCTACGTTCCCAGCGTTCTGCCCAAATGACTGCAGGTGCAGAACTTTTCATTCCAAGTCGACGATTGTATCTGCGAAGTGAGGCGTATTACAAGCAACTGTCGGACATCATCAGTTATTCTCTGGAAAATGTACGCATCAACTATAGTGGGTTAAACGATGCCAAAGGGTATATCTACGGGCTGGATCTTCAGACGAGAGGAGAATTTGTTCCAGGGATGGAAAGTTGGATCAATTACAGTTATATGGTTGCAAGGGAACGCTTTCTTCCTCAATATGTTACCGACTTCAATGCCGGATCACTTCCCCGAGCTGCGGATCAGAGACATACCGTAGCACTGTATGTTCAGGATTATGTACCTGCAGATCCCTCATGGAAATTGCACATGCGTATCTTATTTGGGAGCGGACTGCCCTATACCCCTCCAGTTCCTGGTCGAAGACTAGGTAGCGTGATCGCACAGGTCCCTGGTCCAAGACATTCAGCCAAATATCCAGAATTTCGCAGGATTGATTTTGGGACAACCAAAATCATCACGATCCTCAACCGCCCAAAACCACTTCAACTGGAAATCACCGCTGAAATTCTGAATGTATTTGATATCATCAATACCGTTACCTACTCCTGGCTCCCTGATGCGAGTGGAATCTGGCAACGAATTCCTACAAGACTCACGCCGCGCACCGTCAACTTGCGGCTTCGTACAACGTTTTAAAGATTCAAATATGCTCAGCTATCAACTGTTGAACATTCATTTGGATGCTTAACGCAACCCCATGGCTTTATTTTTGTATCATGGCTGATTACTCTCTTGATCGTCATTACCCTGAACAATAAACAGTCTATTGCCTGTATCTACAGTGATCAGGTCATCCATCATCGTTGGATGAAGCTTCTCCCCACCGTATTGTTGTGTCTTCTCTGTGTGGGTTTTCTGGTTTCAACGGAGTCTCGTGCTCAAGCACCCGTCAAGCCTGCAAGGGCTGTTGCCTATAGTCTTCTTCTTCCTGGTCTTGGACACAAGTATATCAATGAGGGCAGTTGGAATCGTACTGCTACACTGTATACGGTTGTAGATGTAGCTTTGATGGTCGGTCTTGTTTCCAGTGAATGGCAACGCAGGTATTTAGTGAATAGTTATCAGACTTGGGCCTCCTCCTACGCAGGTATTAGCACTGAAGGTAAAGACCGCAGCTTCTATCTCACCATTGGCAACCATCTGTCATCTGATGCCTACAGAGATGCACAACTACGGGAGCGTCGCGTTGATCTTGCCGCCCGAGTGAATGACCCCGAATTCCAGTGGTCATGGAACAGTATTGAAGATTTCCAGCGATACCGAGATCTTCGCGGGAGCTCGGAATCCTGGTCGCAGCGGCGTGGTAGCCTGATCGTGGCTCTGGTCGCCAATCGTCTGATTGCGGCCGTCACCGCACTCATTGCCGCCCGTCGTCAACAAGATCAAGTGATTGAAGTCGCTGTAACCCCCGATTCAATGATTCGTATTGCGTTAACTTTATAGCTTGCGTGTATAATCACCATACATTCCTATCCATGAATCTCATTGCTATTGTTAAAGGTTCGTACTTCATGTAGTCCTTTGGGTCCTTAGCTCAGTTGGTTAGAGCGCTACGTTGACATCGTAGAGGTCGATGGTTCAAATCCATTAGGACCCACCATAAGAATTCACATTCTTACTCGTTGTATTCTAGAACTAACTCATACCATCATCGCAAAAGATATACAAACTCGCATCAATGATGTGATTGATGCCCCCCAAGTTCGGGTGGTTGATCCTAAGGGAAAACATGGCGTGTACTCCCTTGAAAAAGCACTGTACATGGCCGAGAGCCAAAATCTGGATCTCGTAGAGATTGCACCTCACGCAAATCCTCCAGTCTGTAAAATCATGGACTATGGAAAATACCTCTATGAGAAAAGCAAAAAAGAACGGGAGTCCCGTAAAAAGCAGCACCAGACCCAACTCAAGGAAATTCGCTTTCGTCCACGCACAGATACGCATGACTTTGAATTCAAAACCAAGCATGCCCGTGAGTTTCTCTTAAGTGGGCACAAAGTGCGTGCCTATGTTCAGTTCCGAGGACGTGATATCATCTATAAAAATCAGGGGATGGATATTCTTGCACGGCTGGTGGAAGCACTCAATGAGGTTTCAAAGATTGATCAGGAGCCTCGAATGGAAGGGCGCCGAATGACTGCTATCCTAGCACCGTTAAAGCAAAAATAATCGGAACCCTTGGTTCACTGGTTCGTTTACCGTGATTCTGATTCATTTTCTCATGCCAAAGATTAAGTCAAACAGTGGCGCAAAAAAACGTTTCTCTCGCACCGGTTCGGGGCGACTGAAGCGTGCACATGCGTACAAAAGTCACATCCTGACCAAGAAAAGCCGAAAGCGTAAACGCGAACTGGGCAAAAAAACCCTCATTGACAAAAGCGATGAACCGCGGATCAATCGGCTGTTGGGATCCTCTACATGATCGTAACCTTTTTGAATTATGCCACGAGCACGTAACAGAGTTGCTTCCCGTCAGCGAAGAAAAAAAGTTCTTCGGCTTGCCAAGGGATACTGGGGAAGCCGTAGCAAGGTGTATACCGTTGCCAAACATGCTGTCGACAAAGGACTACAGTACTCCTACCGCGATCGGCGCAAGCGTAAACAGCACTTTCGGCGGCTATGGATTAGCCGTATCAATGCTGCCGCACGACTCCATGGCACAACCTATTCACGTCTTGCATTTGCTCTGCGACAGCAGGAAATCACACTCAATCGCAAGGTTCTTGCAGACCTTGCCATGAATGAACCTGACATTTTTGCTCAGGTCGTCAAGCAGGCTCAACAGTCTGAGAATTAGGTAATGATACCCTATTCAGTACATTCTTTTTTCTTCATCGGCATCTGATCTGGCTGGGGCCGATGAGTACGGTATGTACATTCCCGCCCCTGTATTTCAGGCTGGCGGGTTTTTTATTGAATAATGGATAACACCATAGAGAGCCTTAAGTCTACCGTGGCTGATCTCAATAGAGAGATTGCCACTGCTCACCTCCTGTCCACCTCTGAGGCCGAAGAGTTCAGGGTTCATTATCTCGGACAAAAGCGTGGAATCATTACCCAGCTTTTTAAAGTAATTCCACACTTACCCAAAACGGACCGTCGTGAAGCAGGACAGTTGTTAAACGCTTTACGCAACACCGCCCAGTCCACGCTTGCAGAGGCACATTCCAAGGTAGCAAAGGATTCCACTGCTGCATCCCAAATTGACCTTACCCTCCCCGGCCGCCAGCACCGGTGGAAAGGTTCGCGTCATCCTATTTCCCTAGCCCTGACCAAAATCACCGATATCTTTAACCGAATGGGATTTAACATTGCTGAGGGCCCAGAAATGGAGGATGACTGGCACAACTTTACGGCACTGAATTTCCCTGATGATCATCCAGCACGGGATATGCAGGATACCCTGTTTATTGATGAGGGACATCAGCATTCATCGCACATCTTGATGCGCACCCACACCTCTCCAGTCCAAATCCGTGCAATGCTGGATGGAAAACCTCCCTTTCGCCTCATTGCACCCGGTCGGGTCTATCGAAATGAAACCATTACCTACAAGTCCTACTGTTTATTTCATCAGGTGGAGGGCTTGGTCGTGGATGAAGGAGTCACGATGGCCGATCTCAAGACAACAATCTACAGTTTTGCCCAATCCTTTTTTGGTCATGATGTAAAACTGAGATATAGACCCAGCTTTTTCCCATTTACTGAACCAAGTGCTGAGCTGGATGTGTGGTGGGAACTGCCTGATCATCCAAATGGAGGGCGCTGGATGGAGGTTTTGGGAAGTGGGATGGTCCATCCCAATGTTCTTCAGGCGGTTGGCATAGACGCTGAACGTTACACGGGCTATGCTTTTGGAATGGGAGTTGAGCGACCCGCCATGCTTCATTATGGAATTCAGGATATTCGAGTTCTCTATGAAAATGATAACCGATTCCTATCTCAGTTTTGATCCATGAAGATCTCCTACAACTGGCTGACCAAATACGTAAATCATCAGTGGCCCCCACAGCAAGTCGGGAATGCTCTGACCATGTCTGGACTAGAGGTAGAACATGTAGATCAAATAGGTCTGTCTCTTGATGGGGTGATCGTTGGACAAATTCTATCGGTTCAGTCCCATCCAAATGCAGATCGCCTCCGTCTTTGTGAAGTCACTCTTGGGGAACCCCAATCCTTGCAGATTGTCTGCGGAGCTCCAAATGTAGAGGTTGGTCAACGCGTGGCAGTTGCCACCGTAGGAACTACATTGACACTCCATGGCAAATCGATCAAGATCAAAAAAGCAAAAATACGTGGAGAAATATCTACTGGAATGATCTGTGCGGAGGATGAGTTAGGGCTTTCGGACGACCATGATGGTATCATGGTCCTTTCGGATCATTCTGTGATTGGAGAGCCTCTGCTAGACTATCTTCGCCGAGAATGCGATCTGACCGAAGATGTTTGTTTTGACCTGAGCATTACCCCTAACCGACCCGATGCTACCTGTCACATCGGCGTAGCCCGAGATCTTGCGGCTCTCCGTGATGTACCCCTGCGTCTCCCTGACATTACCCCTCCATCATCCACTGGAGACATGGACCAGCATCTTGATGTTGAGATTCACTGCCCTGAACTCTGTGGCCGTTACACAGCGATGATGGTTCAAAATGTGACCGTTGCACCATCTCCGCCATGGCTCCAACGAAGACTAGAATCCGTTGGACTGCGATCCATCAACAATGTCGTTGATATCACAAACTTTGTCATGTACGAATGTGGTCAGCCGCTACATGCATTTAACTATGACCTGATCTCCAACAAACAGATTGTTGTACGTTCATCGGTTTCAGGAGAGGAATTTATCACACTGGACGAAAAACATCATGTACTTGACAGTGGAGTTGCCTTGATTTGTGATGGACACCAGCCCATAGCTATCGGTGGAATCATGGGAGGTAAAAACTCCGAGGTGGATGATTCTACCACAAATATCCTGATTGAAAGTGCCTGGTTTGATCCTTCAGGTACCCGCCGCTCTGCCAAGTCATTAGGGATCTCTACCGATGCTTCTTACCGATTTGAGCGGGGAGTCGATGCACAACTTCAGCCCTGGGCAGCCATGCGCGCTGTCCAGCTGATCAACGAGATCGCTGGTGGATCCGTAGTGAATGGCATCATCGATATCCATCCCCACCCTCAACCTCTTCCTACCTTAGATCTACGCCTTTCACGGATTCATGCCATTCTTGGCATTGAGATTACACATCGTCATGTCACTCAAATCCTTGTATCACTTGGATTCCATGTAGATGAGAAAACCGATGGAGTTCTATCCTGCACTGTTCCATCACACCGACCTGATATCTTTGGCGAAATTGATCTGATTGAAGAAATTGCTCGGATTCATGGCTATGATCAAATCCCCTTGCATTCCCACACTCCCCTTCAACTGCCTGCCCCCCTTGCACGGCCCAGTGATCAGGCACGTGACGAGGTGGTCTCTTTTTTAACGGGGAACGGATTCCGTGAAATATACACGAACAGTCTATTGCCCGATGATGTAGCTTCCCAGTTCAGTCAGGGTGTCTTGGGAGTTGAAGCCCCACCCGTACGCACCCTCAATGCCGTGTCCTCCTCTATGGCAACCCTGAGACCATCCCTGCTGCCAGGGATGCTCTCGGTCATGAAACACAATGTTCGCCACTCTCAGCCTGTGCTTCGCTTTTATGAATTTGGACATGTGTTCCACCAGGGTTCTGCTCAGTCTACGTTTCTTGAACATTATTCCGAATATGATGCCCTTCTCATTGGCATCAGCGGTCCCTTAAATCCATCCAGCTGGGATACGAGTTCTCGAATGGCTGATTTTTTTGATCTTAAGGGAGATATGTCCCTCCTTTTCGATACCCTACAGCTGAATCCATTTGAGATGCAATTCCATGATCAACCGACCGAAATCACCGAATATCATATTACCCTGGCTACTGAAAATCTCCGGTGTGCAACGATTGCAAAACTTGCAGATTCGATTCAAGACTACTACGAACTCCCCCACCCCGTTTTTTTTGCAGATTTTAACTGGACGCGACTCCTTGAATTGTATGATCAAAAACCGCCAACGGCTTTCACTCCAATTTCACTCTATCCCATTGTTGAACGCGACCTTGCCATCTCTGTTGAAGAATCTCAATCCGTAGGCTCCCTTCTATCGACCCTGCAAACAGCGGGCAAACCTCTGCTCAAGGAGGTGAATGTGTTTGACATCTACACTGGTGATCAGATTCCAGCGGGACAAAAAAGCATTGCATTCTCCCTACGCTTTGGTGCTGACCGTACCCTAACCGACAAAGAGATTGATCGCGTCATGCAGAAAATTGTTGATGTTCTTTCTAAACAATTTAATGCAATCCTACGGTCATAATATAGATTAACATCCGTATATTGAACCTTTACCTTACCATCAAGGTTAAACTATTTTTAGGTTCATCTCATGGATGTTGAAAAAAAATATAGTGCACCGCCATCCTCAACTCAGCAAACTGAGCCTGAGATAGCATCACCGTCGTCAACGGTGTCCAGAGGATCCGTATCCCTGCGGCGTTTACGCGATCGGGTACAAATTCTCGTCAAGGAACTTGATCGATTGAGAAATGAAAATCAAGATCTGACGCAACGCATCCTTGAACTTGAATCAAGTCCCAAAATCAAATCTCGCGTCACTTCCGTGAATTTTGAGGAGAACCGAGAAGAGCTTCTCGCCCGCGTCAACTCATTCATTCAAACGATTGACGACTACCTCATCAAGGAAGACAAGAAATCTGATTGATGAGCCAGCAATCTGTTAATCTGCGCATCTTTGAACGGGACTATCGTATACTGATCAATCCTGATGATTATGAGATGGTGACTCATCTGGCTGAAAACCTCAATGAGAGGAAGGCATCGTTTACCCAACAATACGGTGATCAACCCGATCTGGTAGCCGCTGTCTTCATCGCCCTGGAACTGGCCCAAGAACTGTATCAGGAACAGGAATCTTCCAATGACCTGCTCACATCCATAGATCATGAAGTGGATTACATGGATCGTGTCATTGCTTTAGTATCACAGCAGACTTCAACTGAGTCCTCATAGCGGAACACAACGGCTTCTGTGGTGTTTGCGTTGAATGCACGCGTCCGTGGCGGTTAGGCACGTGAACCGTCAATATCGTTCAAAGGGAGTTGACTTCAAATCTGGACATTAGGCCCCAATCCTAATGGATCGTTCACCGCAGGGGATCATGGAAAGATTTGAGCTGCACCCAATCATGTAGATTAGGGTTCACACCCCCCGCTGCGGACGCATGTGCTCTATTTGGAACTCTTACTGATGCTTATCAGTATAGGCTATTTTTAACTAACTACACTACTCATGGACGGCATGCAGGCCGTCCTGTTGTTGATTGCATGCATACTTGCGTTTGGTGCTGGAGTGACTCTAACATGGTGGATCCTTTCGGTTCGTTCCCGCGGTCTATTGAATCAAGCCCGTCAGGAAGCTGCATCGATTTTAGCTGTTGCAGAGGAAGAATCTATCGCCTTGAAAGAAGAGGTGATCAAAACGACTCAAGCAACTTTTGAACATGAACGTACTGAACTTCATCATCAAGAAGCTGCCCTCAATAAAGAGCGCGAGTCTTTTGAACAGGAAAAACGCCAATTGAGGCAAAAAAATGACCGTATTCGGAAGAAACTCAACAACAGGAATCGGCGCTTAACAAAGAAACAGAATATTCTGTACGAAGCAACTCAAGTCACGGAATTGCTTCAAACCGAGACTGAAAAGACAAAACGTCAGGCTGAAAAACTCAGAACAGAGCTTGAACATTTGTCTGATAGAGCAGAACGTGAACTTGCCTCCGTTGATGCTCTCAAACATGATCTGGAGTCCCGACAGTCCCGTCTGGATTCTTTGATCCATGATCGCCTCCAAAAACTGGAGTTGATTGCTGATTTGACCCAATCAGAGGCTCGTCGTCACTTACGGGAGGAACTCCTTGAAAAAGCACAGGAGGATATCGCACTTGAACTTCTGGAACTGCGTGATCAGGCAGAGGCGACTGCAAAAGATGAGGCCCACAAAATTGTCCTCACCACCATGCAGCGTCTTGCATCGGATGAAGCAGAATCTCACTCGGTGTCCGTGGTCTCTATTCCATCCGATGATATCAAAGGTAGGGTGATCGGAAGAGAGGGCCGAAATGTTCAGGCCTTTGAAGCAGCCACGGGTGTTGACATCCTGATTGATGATACCCCAGGTGCCATCGTCATCAGTTCGTTTGACCCCTATCGTCGCGAAATTGCACGCCTCGCACTCAACAATCTCATCCGAGATGGTCGTATCCATCCAAGAGCAATTGAGCGCATTGTTGCCAAAGCAACGAAATCTGTTGAAGAGGAAATTCGCACCCTCGGGGAGCGAACGCTCCTTGACCTGAAACTCAGAGGCATGCACAAGGAACTTGTTTCCATCGTTGGGAAAATGAAGTACCGTACAAGTTATGGTCAAAATTTACTCAATCACAGCATTCAGGTCGCTCGCCTCTGCTCCATCATGGCTGCCGAAATGAACCTGAATCCTCATACTGCCAGACGTGCTGGACTCCTGCATGATATCGGCAAGGTGTTACAGGAATCGGAGGACCGATCGCACGCACTGGTTGGCATGGACTACTGTAAACGGTATCAGGAGAAAAGGCATATCTGCAATGCCGTTGGATCCCATCACGATGAGATAGAAATGACATCTCTGTATGCACCCATTGTGCAAGTGTGCGATGCCATCAGCGGTGCTCGTCCCGGAGCCCGAAATATTCGCAGAGATGAGTATTTTGAACGCCTTCAGGATATGGAACACATCGCTCTTTCGTTTGATGGTGTCAGCCTCGCATACGCCATTCAGGGGGGAAGAGAGCTTCGTGTGATCGCGGAGTATGCTAAAGTTTCTGATCAAGGAACCCGTGAACTAGCGATCAATATCTCTTCTCGCATCCAAAATGAGCTAACCTACCCTGGTCAAGTCAATGTGACCGTTATCCGTGAAATTCGAAAAACCTCTGTAGCCCGATGATACGTGTATTTGTTCTTTTTTCTCTTCTTTTTTTGATGAGCTGTTCTCAAGATTCTATCCTTCAAGAAGCTCAGAGGATCGCTGATGAGCATCTGATCATTGATGGTCATATCGATTTACCCTATCGAATGACCCGATACACCGAAGACATCAGTCAGGAAAGTTTTGGTGGAGATTTTGATTACCCCAAAGCGGTGGCTGGCGGACTGAACGCTCCATTCATGTCCATCTATATTCCCCCTGCCCGTCAGGACATCCCAGGGTCTGCACGCCATCTTGCTGATTCTCTCATTGATCTGGTGGAACAGATCGCTGCCCACGCACCCGATAAGTTTGCGATGGCAACCCATTCATCCCAGATCCTTGACCACAAACATGCTGGACTCGTTTCTCTCCCGTTAGGGATGGAGAACGGTGCTCCCATTGAAGATATTGAAGCTCTGGAGCACTTCTATGCACGTGGAATACGTTATATCACCCTCACGCATGGACGGGATAATCATATCTCCGACTCCTCCTATGATTCCACCCGAACCTGGGGTGGACTCAGCCCCTTCGGAGAAACGATAGTTGATCACATGAATCGATTGGGAATCATCATTGATATTTCTCATTTGACCGACAGCAGCATTGCACAGGTACTGCGTCTCAGCAAAGCACCTGTTCTTGCAACCCACTCATCAGCTCGGCACTTCACGCCGGGATGGGAAAGGAATTTGAGCGATGACCTGATTCGTGCCACAGCAGAGCAGGGAGGAGTCGTCATGGTCGGCTTTGGCGCTTCGTTCATTCGCAATGAACTTCGTGAGCGCAACGATGCACTCGCCCGATCGATTAGCACCTATCTTGAAGAAAATGGCATGTCTCTCAGTAGCAGGGAAGGATTTCTATATCGTGAATCCACGCGTAAGGCTAACCCCATAGGAACCATCCCGGAGCTCGTTGATCATATTGATCATATCGTTGAACTGGTCGGGGTTGATCATGTGGGGCTGGGCAGTGACTACGATGGAGTGACTGGGCTCCCCAAAGATCTTGGAGATGTCTCCTCCTTCCCCAATCTGATTGCTGAACTTCTACGCAGGAACTACACCGAAGAGGACATCTCCAAGATTCTTGGACTCAATGCACTCAGAGTCTGGCAACAGGTCGAAAACGTCGCACATAACTACGACTTTGAGATGAATTCCGACACGAACGAGGACACCTGATCATCGCTGACTCTGACCTGCTCCAGAGTATCTCGATTTCGGATGGTTACCCCGTTACCCTCCATGGTTTCATTATCAATGGTGATGCATAGGGGTGTTCCTGCCTCATCCATCCTGCGGTATCTTTTTCCGATGGATCCTTTTTCATCATAGAAGACATTCCACTGACGACGCAGATCCGAGGTCACAGTATGGGCACGCTCTGGCATCCCCTCCTTTCTCAGCAATGGAAAGATGCCTACCTTGATGGGAGCAATTGCTGGTGAAAAGGCCATCACCGTACGAGCTGCACCACCGAGTTCATCGGAACGATACGCTTGACAAAGGAGCATCAGGACCGTCCGATCCAGTCCTACGGAGGTTTCGACCACAAACGGTATGAATTTGCTTTGCGAGGGCTGGTGGAAGATCTGCATCTTCTTTCCAGAAAATTCCTGATGCCGTCTCAGATCATAGTCGGTGCGGGAGTGGATCCCCTCAATTTCCTGCCATCCGATCGGAAATTCATATTGAATATCAACGGCGGCATCAGCATAATGGGCAGGTTTCTCATGCGCATGCCAGCGTAATTTAGATGCGGGAATGCCATTTTGAAGATGCCAGTCCCATCTACGACTTCGCCAGAGCTCGTAGGCTTCGTTTTGGGTTCCCGGTTCTACAAAGTACTGCATCTCCATCTGTTCAAACTCACGCGTTCGGAAAATGAACTGCCGTGCTACGATTTCATTCCGGAATGCTTTACCCACTTGGGCAATTCCAAATGGAATCTGTACGCGAGAGGTCGCCATCACATTCTGAAAATTCACAAAAATTCCCTGAGCGGTTTCGGGGCGCAGATAAATGGAATCATCGTCACTTGCAAGTGCACCGACTTTCGTTTCAAACATCATGTTGAATTGACGAACATCCGTCCAATCAAAGGCTCCTGAATCGGGGCCCCGGATTTCCTCATCTAGGATGAGTGCATGCAGAGCCTTAGGCATATCTTCCGCGTTCAGGGCTTGCGTAAATCTCTGGTGTACAGCATCGGCTTGATCTGATTTTCCTTTGGATCGCAATCGATCAATATGTTGCTCAATGAGCTGATCCGCTCTATAGCGCCGTTTAGAGACTTTATCATCAATGAGTGGATCATGAAATGCATCCACATGACCCGATGCTTTCCAAACCCGGGGATGCATTAAAATGGCAGCATCAATCCCCTCAATATTATCGTTGGAATACACCATTTCATGCCACCACCGCTGGAGCACATTCCTTTTCAGTTCAACACCCAGAGGGCCGTAATCATAGGTTGCTCCCAGCCCTCCATAGATTTCAGAGGATTGAAAAATAAATCCACGGCGCTTACACAGTGCCGTAATTGCATCAAATCGACGATGATTCATCTCAAAAGTTGTAAATATGGTTCTTTAACCAGAGGATTTGATCAATGATCAGGATATTTGACTGGGCTGATTGGTATTCCAATGTACATTCACCACGAAATGAAAAACGCAAAGACGCTGAATTATTTCACGGCTGATTGAAGTACATCAAGAAGTGCCTGTATATCTTCCTGATGATTGTAGACATTCGGCGAGACGCGCAGTGAACCTCCTCGCTGGGAAACACTTATTCTCCGTTGATTCAGCTGATCACTTAGCTGATCTTTGCACACATGGTCCGGGATGCCGATTCCAAATAGATGGGGTAGGACATGCTGATCAACCGTGTACCCCAGGCTCTTGACTGTCGGCAGGAAGTTGGACAGTAACTCAGTGCAATACATCTGGATCTGTGCTGGATCCCATTCCATGACCTGACGGAGGGCTTCACGCATCATGGCTGTTTGGGAAAATGCACTTGACTGTCCACGATCGAATCGGAATGCTCCTTCTCGATATTCATCGGTATAGTTGACCAATCCATCAAATTGATCACTTCCTTTACGGGCAATCCATGTTTCTTCAAGGGGAACGCCATCCATGAAATGCTCACCTACATACATGTAGGCAGTTCCATAGGGGCCCATGAGCCATTTATATCCTGCACAAACCACTGCATCTGGCCTGACCGTTTTCACATCAAAGGGGACGGCTCCGATCGATTGGGTTCCATCAAGAATGAACAGTGCACCGACTTCGTGAGCTCGCTGACGGATGATCTGTAGATCAAAGCAGTAACCTGTCGTCCAGTGAACGGTTTCCATGGCAACCACTGCTGTCTGATCGTTGATTGTTTCAAGAATCTTCTCGGTCCAGTCTCTTCCATCGTGGATCACAGTATGAATGGTGGCACCTGTCTGGTAGGATAATCGTCTCCACGCATATACATTGCTTGGAAACTGTTCATGGATCACGACAATGTTTTGATCGGATGTAATGGAAATATTCTTGACGATCGTTGAAATTCCATAGGATGTTGCAGGGATCAACGCCACTTGATTGGACTCACCATTGATCAGTTTTGCAAACAATTGTCTGACTGCATGAATTCCCTCAAAAAATATTGAGGGTTTTACTTGTGTTGGATCTCTTTTTAAGCGTAGAGTCTCAATCCCAGCACGCTCCACACTGATCAGCAACGGAGAGAGAAATCCACAATTGAGATAGTGTTGACCTTGGGGGAGGGAAAATTGATCCCGTTGACACAATAACATATACTCAAATGAACATCACACAAACGATCATCCATCTTGGGAAGATCATTCAAGACAAAAGAAAATATCAATAGAGAGATCTATTGATTCAAGTCCACACACATTCACAGCTCAACCCAATAAAGAAGCTCTGCCCAGGCAGACAATGCTAAAAGAGGACCTATCACTGATCACCTGATGATGAGAACCATTCATGGTGCACCTTGCTCAACTCCAGTACACTCTACAATGGTACAGCACTCTACTGCCTGCATGGAAAAATCTCAATTCGTTGATCTCACCAATGCCAGAGATGGACCCTCTAGTCATGTCGATTGGATTGACTATAGCCGCGAGTTACTTGAGGAAGTAGAAAGTGCATAGGCAAATGCAACCGTCCATTTTCTCAGAGATGTATAACGTCTTCGCAGGGATGCTTGTAAGTAGACATTTAGTGGCCACAAAATTAAGCGAACAACGAGTGCAAGCATGGTGGATACAACTGCAATTCCAAGCCCAACCAAATCAGATGCCTCATGGCGGCTACCAGACATAAACAAAACAAAAATCCCCAGTAGGGTTCCTAGAAGTCCAAGACTTAGTGCAATATATACAGCTGCGGTGATGTATCGATCGGTTTCCTTGTATTTTTCATGATCTAAATCAATATGACGATAAGCATAGTCAATCATCGTCTGGGCAGTTCCCCCGCGATGAAATTCTTCAAGGAGTTTTCCACCGATCACTCTGAATGGGTTGTTCGGAGGGGAATCTTTTTCTATCGCTATGGAAAACTCATCAACGGTCAAGTTGGATGTATCAATCTTCATTAATGCACGGCTTCCCCTCCATTGGCGAAACTGGCGGACATAAGCAGAAACGAGAATAAAAAGACCTATGAAAAACAATGCTCCAAGGGGCCATTCAAAACCCTGGGCATATTCAATTATATCCAAGAATGAAGTTGGGAGAACCACATCAGGGACTTCTTGGCCGGAAGTAGCCTGAATCATCATGAAATATGCAAACATGCTTGATTAATGTTTAAGTGAAAAGTTTCAAGAAATTTTCCGTAACATTCAGCCATTACCCCAGGATCACATCGTTCATCTTATCCCCTCATTCAACGTTCATGCAAGGTAGAAAAAGCGTAAAAAAGCAACAGTGAAAAACGTTTAGCCTAACAAACATTTCCCAAGAATCAGAGGATCCTGTTTAGGAAACTGGAAGCGTGTTAATCGCCTACTCGGTAATGTATAACAACAAATGAATGTACAATCTTCTTCCATCAAAGGAGCGAAGATTATATGAAGTCTTTGAACTCGATCGATCCTACTGTGTTCAATTTTGATCGTTACAAATTGTTAAAAATCTGTGAACATTTTCGTTCTCAAGGATATTCTTTTTCTGGATCATGACTGTTGAATCTGTACATGAGCATCCATTCATCTACCAAATCTACCCGAACATTCCCTCCTGTAATCTTCATTGCTGCTGTCATGATCAACGTGATATCGTGCTGAGGATGGCAGACTGCAAGCGTTGCAGGTATCCTGCAATTCTGTGTGAATGCTGTTATTGGGAAGAAGCATGTGTTAATCGCTATGAGAATCTGGAGGAGTTTTTTTCCTGTATGGAACTGGACGAATGGTGGACACTTCCTGGATATGTGTGTCATGGACAGTATACTGCACTGGCGGAAACTCCAGCATATCTATTCCCAGTGAACTATCCTCACCACAAGGTTCTTGGAGTTGACAGAGGACAGGCAAATGATGTATTCCTCCCCCGTATTCAGGTGCTTGAGAGGGAGTTGGGATGGGTGAAAGAGTTGTCGACAAGCCTCAAAGAAATAGAAGATTAACGGCTCTTATTCCATGCCACAACATAACCCTGCATGGAAAAATTGAAACAGCCGAAACAGTATAATTCCATTATGGCGACGCATCAATCCAGTCTCTGAAACGATTCACCAATCAGTTTGATAATGACTCCCCTGATCTGTGATGGTGGCAGGTTTTTCGCTTTCAGACAAAACACATCATGTTGCTATGAAAAGAAACAGAGCAGACAAATGTGTCGATTAAGTCCCTTCAACACTCCATTCGTAAAATACTCTGGGTAAGCATCAGTTCTGATCCCGAATGGCACGAAATCTATTGAGATAAACACGGGCCTCATCGTTTCTCCCTAATCTGCGATACAGGTTTCCAATCTCCGTGAGATACTCCAGTTGATCATCTACGGTGAATGTAGCAAATTGCTCCTCTGCTCTGGGCTCAATTTGAAGGGCCTGCTCTGGATTGTAACGAGCCAATCGAATTGCTTCTATGTAAGCCCTTCCAGTATACTCAGTTCGCAAATCAGCAAGCTGTAAAAAATAGGTA
This sequence comes from Bacteroidota bacterium, assembly GCA_026708685.1. Classification (GTDB taxonomy): domain Bacteria; phylum Bacteroidota; class Rhodothermia; order Rhodothermales; family Bin80; genus Bin80. The sequence goes on along the minus strand of JAPOUL010000032.1, from coordinate 12,263 downwards.
AATGCTAGTGCTGATCGTCCACCCTGTCGATGGGACAGAGCCCGGTCATAGAGTACAGTGGCATATGCAGAACGTACATCCTCAGGAAAAGACGGATAGGGTAAAATAGCTGGGATGAGGGTTTGTTGTTGTTGTGAAAACTGGTGTACACCCATGGTGGAAGAATCCATGTCTGCAACGATACCCCAGAGAGCATTCAGACTGTCAAGGGAGCGATCCTCAAAGCCATTCTGGTGGGAAAGGACCGCATAATTGTAGACCGTTTCCCATCGTGCTGCAGGGCGGGATAATGCTGGAATCATTCGTTCTAATCCATTCATGGCAACGACTGGATTCTCAGTGGCAACCTGTCTCAGGCTATCAAAGGTTAGACGATGCATCAGGTTAGAACCATCCCAGCGAATCCAGGCTAACTCTTGCAATGCAAACGCATATTCCTGGGCAGATCTGGTATACTGCAATGCCTGAACCAGTGATTGATTTACACCATTTGGATTTCTACTACTGAGAAAAGAACGATAGGCACGAACACTGTAGGTGAAAACAAGTCCACTATCTAATGGTGCATCTTCAAAAGACAGCCCTGCATCGTCAAAGACGGTTTGTGCACTTCTGAGCCAGAGTACCGCTGAATCATCAAAACGGTCAAGATTCTGCAATGCAATGGCAATCTCCGCCCATAACCCATGCTCATTTGCACGAAGAGCAACCAGTCCACGAAGGATCTGCAACACCTCCTGCCATGCAACCTGCTCTCTGAAGTAACTTGCACGAATTGAATATACTTGGGCTAATTGATATTGCGATTCCTCATGACGGGGATTGAGTGATACCGCCTCTTCCAGAAGTGTTTGAGCATTCGCGAGAAGAAATTGTGCCTGTGTGCTGTCTTGTGCTGCCTGAGCTTGTGCGGCCGCTGAGAGCACTTGCCGAGCACCTTGCACGGCACTTTCAAAAGCAGATACATCTACTATAGTGGATGCACTGTCTGCAAGCACCGAAGGCCCTACTACAACGGTCAAAATACTCTCTGCACTTGCAACCAGTTGCTGGCCCTGCAGAAATTTAGACTCAACCTGCAATTCTGTATTGGCATCCACAAATGTACTGTCAAACGTCTGAAGTACATCCTGAATGACTAAGGAATCCACCCCAGGAAGGGATCCAGTGAGAAAACTGGATGGTGATGATGGTTGGCTCGGAACGGGATCGGGCGTTGTGACGACTGGCGCCGAACTCCCACATCCCAAAATGAATGCTACCAACAAAACAGGTAATCCAACTCTTAAAGTCATATCCATGTGATCAAACTCTTTTGATTGAGAATACTGCGTTCCTATCAGCATTCTGAACGATTCGATTCACATCAAGCAAGTAAACGGCTGGAGTCAACTGATCAGCATGTATTTCCACAACTTGAGTGGGAGCCAAGGCATTGACCAACTCAAAAAACTCTTGAACACTTACCTGCTGCTCCTGACTTTCCGAATTCAAATAAAACAGCTGGCCTTGATTCGAGATGGAGATCTGAAGAGGCTTTAAGACCAATGTAGTTTCATCAATCTCATGGCTTTCAGGAAGTTCAATGCTAAATGTGGGTATGACAGCTACTGCTACCAACGCTGCCAAAAGAATCAAAACGATATCTACCAGTGGTTCGTCCATGATCTTCACTCAGAAAAATATGATAGGGGAATAGCTAATGATTTGGATAGAGAAATATCTGACCATGGCTACAACAATACAAGATTGGAATCAATCCACTTTTCATCCAGTTACACCAATGATCACCTTCATGAAGCCAGAAAAGGGTTGATCTAAAACCTGCTCTATGTGCCAATGAGATAACGCTATTTTAGCGGTGATATGATGAAGTATGAAAACGGTTTCATCATATCCGATGATGCTTGTACTGCCTCTTGGTGCTTCTGATCATTGAACATCATCCCATTGCGTTACGATGTTGGTCCAACTGACGTTCTTCGTTCTCGATATATTACACTATTGTTGGATTTGCAAGAAATTGAAATTCTAACAGAGTTGAGCAACAATCACTGAAAGAATACATGTTTACCATCAAACCGGAAAAATCATTAGTCTGCCACTGTCAAATCCCGATTTTTCCTGATCAATTGGGTACTAATGCTGAGTTCAAACATATCAAAACCAGATATGATGGATGTTTTAGTCACGAATTAAAGCCGTTAGAAGATCTTCATTGGTAGGATAGGTGCGCATATGGCGAGTCAGGGCTTGCATAGCATCCATTGGGCGACGACTATTCAATACCTGAACCATGCGCATGTGCTTGTCCGCCGAATCGCCAAGGAGTACATCCTCATTGCGCGTTCCCGATTTGCGAAGGTTAATGGCAGGCCATACCCGCCGATAGGCCATTTCCTTGTCAAGAACAATCTCCGCATTGCCGGTACCCTTGAATTCTTCAAAAATGACTTCATCCATACGACTTCCAGTTTCGATGAGAGCTGTGGCAATAAGGGTTAAAGATCCACCACCTTCAATATTTCGTGCACTACCAAATAACCTCCGAGGGACCCGCATTGCGGCAGAATCCAAGCCCCCAGACATGGTTCGTCCTGAACTTTCTCCCCACAGATTAAATGTCCGACCCAAACGGGTGAGAGAATCAAGCAAAAAAACAACATCATCTCCCAACTCAACAAGACGCTTCGCATATTCAAATGCCAATACCGAAACACGTACATGATTAAACTCTTCCTCATCACTTGAACTGGCAAAAACGGTTGCTTTTGTGCTACGGCGAAAATCTGTCACCTCTTCGGGTCGCTCATCTACCAACAGTGCGACAAGATGAATATCTGGGTGATTCATCGTAAGTGATGCCGCTATTTCTTTGAGAATCAACGTCTTTCCCGTTCTGGGCGGTGCCACAATAAGAGCACGTTGTCCTTTTCCGATTGGACAGGCAAAGTCCACGACACGCATCGTGATGTCATCAGCACCCTTGACTAAGTTAAGTTTTGTGTCAGGGTAAATGATTCGCCCATGTTCAAATTCATCAAGACGAGACCATTCTTCAGGGGAGATATTCATCACCTTTGTAAGATGTGATACCTGAAGATCACCTTTCTTGCCTGGACGCAGAAATCCCTCCAGTACCATTCCGTCCCGTAACCGATATCGATGGATCAATGCAGGAGGGCAGAACGGATCATTGTCGCTTTTGGGCATCCCTGATCTTAATTCTCGCACAAACCCAAACTTGCGATCCGCAATAATTTCAAGCATCCCCTTGAAAGGGATCCTCGTTCGCTTCGATCGAGAAGCCATTTACAGAGTGATGAACATTACGTTTGAACAGATACAAACCGAGTATTGGAATCCACAACCGTGAAAAATGCGGCGGGGATGAGGAGGTGGTTCGTCTTGAACACCCTCATCCTCGGTAGGTTTCAAGAGCGAAGCCATGATTGAACTTGAAGCGATCTTATGGAAACAAAACAGATCCCTCATCGCCGGGGTAGATGAGGTAGGACGCGGTGCACTGGCGGGTCCTGTCTTTGCAGCTGCAGTCATCCTGCCACCTCATACCGTTGTTGGTGAACTCCGCGACAGCAAATCATTGCTGAAGCATTCTCGTGAGGACTGTCTTCAAATCATTTGTAACACATCTGTTGATGTAGGGATTGGATGTGCTGATCCAAGTGAAATTGATGATCTCAATATCCTCCATGCATCTCTTTTGGCGATGAAAAGAGCAATCGAATCCCTTGATTGCATTCCTGATGCCGTACTGGTGGATGGAAACCAGATCATCCCGAAGCTGAACTGCCCACAACTAACGCTGGTCAAGGGAGATCAACGAAGCCAGTCCATTGCCGGAGCATCCATTGTTGCAAAAGTGCTGCGTGATCAATGGATGGAAGATCTCCATCACCAATTCCCAGAGTATGGATGGAACACAAATGTTGGATACCCAACCAAAAGTCATTACAGTGCACTTCTTGAAATGGGCCCCACCATCCATCATCGTCACTCCTTCAGATTGCGATAGACACGAGCACAAAGGTGAGCAACCTCAGCAGGTGTCAGTCCATCGGTATTCAATGTATGATGTGCAAGCGAATAGACTGGTTCTCGATTGCTGAGCAATCGTTCCACCCGTTCTTCCATGACCTTCTCTGATAATGGTTCGCCATCATGCTGTCTCAATAAGGGGCGAACAGTTGGATCCTTGATCAGCCGTGCGACCAGTTCTGCAGTGGATGCACTCAAATAAAGTACATGGCCATGATGCAGGGCCCATTGCAGATTTTCTTCCCTCATGAGCGTTCCCCCGCCCAACGCACACACAACATTTTCTGGAAGTGTGACTAGGGTACTGGTTTCTAGTTGACGAAATGCATCCTCACCACTTTGAGCAAAGATTTGCTCAACAGTTAGATTGTGGAAATCTTCAATGGTCTTATCCAAATCAATGAATTTCTTGGATAGGATGCTAGCTAATATCTGTCCAACTGCACTCTTGCCGCAACCCATGAAGCCCGTCAGTAAGATCCTAGAAGTCTTTGCCATTCTATTGAAGTATGATTCTCTGCATAAATTACGGACCACGAACATATATCTATGTTACGGTGATCCATCCACAAAAACGATTCCATTCAAACAGGAGATGCCATGATGTGTACAATGAGATTCAATTCACCCTAGGTCCGTACATGCCCACCTATGTATTGCTTTTAGAATACGATGGTACAGATTATAGTGGATGGCAACGTCAAGATGCACAATGTACGATCCAATCCACTGTGGAGGAGGCATTGAGAACATATCTGCGCTCCGATCAGATTCAAATTGTTGGTTCAGGGCGAACGGATGCCGGGGTCCATGCTACCGGTCAGGTGGCTCATTTTCGGTGCGAACCGATTCCCGTTGATCAATGGAAACGCCTCCCAAACGCTTTAAATGGACTGCTACCAGCTACCATTGCCGTTCGGTCAGCGGCTCAATCCCACGATCAGTTTCATGCCCGATACGATGCAATTCGTCGAACGTATCACTATCTGATTTCGTGCAAACCTTTCGCCCTGCATCGTCATCAACGCCTTCTGGTTCTACCCAGAATAGACTTTGAGCGTATGAACCTTGCAGCTGAGATTCTCACTGGTTCACACCATTTTGGAGCATTCTGTCGAACCCGCAGTGCAACCATTAACCGCGTTTGTACGGTGACTCGCGCCCAGTGGGAACACGAACATCAGCCCTATTGCTGGAGGTTCATCATTGAATCCAACCGCTTTCTGCATGGAATGGTGCGTTCGATTGTTGGAACTCTGCTTGAAATTGGACAGTCAAAAATGTCTCTTGAAGAACTGCAGAACACCTTCGCAAGTCAGGATCGTAGAAATGCTGGTCCATCCGCCCCACCCCACGCATTGATATTACATCATGTTGAATACTCTACTGCATTATTTCAGCCTTGACTCTAATGCGAAACTGGTGGATTCTAACCTTGGTTTTAGTTGCATGTGAACGCCCCTTTGTGGAGACCTCCGAGCCACTTCTACAGGTCATTGAACCTGATCTATCTCAGGTTCTCACCACTCAGATCATTACTTTGCGAGTTCAGTCAACTCATTTCCGCCCCGTAGAAGGAGTCACGCTCAATGGGGTGGCCATGAATCCTTCCCCACTGGGGCCTGGGTATTGGGAAATTTCTTTGGGGCTCCGCTTAGGAATCAACCCATTCTTCTTGACTGCCAACGATCAAGATGGTGTCTCACGAATGGATACGACCTATGCAATCTATCTGCCTCACAGCATATCCTCGGAGGCCCCCTCGCTCCCTCAACCCAGAGGTGGTCATTCTGTCGTAAGGCTTCGCGACGGAAGCTTGATGGTATCGGGAGGAACGTTTGAAAGAGGAGGCACTGCTCAAGGTGAATCGTTCCTGCTCCGTCGGGACTCTCAGCAATTTACTCTTATGGAGCAGCCGATGATTACGCCCCGTACTGGACATACTGCAATTTTACTTCCTGACCGGCGCGTACTGATAGCAGGAGGCAGCAGAGTTGATGAGCCAACCCGTGTGAGTGATTTAGTTGAAACCGTTGAACTCTTTGATCCCACTGCCACAGTGCCCGCCTTCACAGAGATCCCCGTAAACGGTCAACCAATTCGGCGCATGCATCACTCGGCGATCATACGTGAATCTTCGGGGGCATTGATTCTTGACTTGATGGGTGGCTTTGGCGATGTACGATATGGATCAGATCCACAGCTCGGTGTTCGCCAAGATATGCGATCCTTTCAGATTGAATCGCAAGAATTGGTTGCTCTCAACACGGAAGCTTCGGCTCCATTGCTTTTTGAACCCGTTTCCCAACATACTGTAACCCAAACCAAATCTGATTCGTACATTCTCTTAGGGAGCCAATTTAGAAATAGTATGATCGTCAATGCCAATATGAACATCCGTTATCCGCGGGCTTCTGGACTCAGCTTTTCGCCATTGGTCCAGTTCATCACTCCCCGCACAGCTCATTCCACTGCGGCACTCTTTGCGGGTCTGTATGGTATCTTCGGGGGGACAAATGAGTCGAATGAAATCCCTTTGACCATTGGAATTTTTCATGAACCAACTGAACGATTCTTTACCCTGACTCCTTCACGACGCATGGTTGCCCGCTATGACCATACCGCAATTTCCGCTGGATTGAGGTCCGTACTGATCGTCGGAGGATTCTCTGCCAACGGAACCGCTATCACTACATCAGAGTATTTACGCATTTCATTTCAATAAACCAGACCGACCAAATGAAGCTTACTCAGCTGATCAATTGGATCATCATTGCGATTGTTGCTGTTGCAGTGATCCTACTCCTTGATGTCATTATAGGATTGGTTGCAGGGCTTGCCAAAACGGCCATTCCACTTTTGATCATTCTGTTCGGCGTTGGTTTTATCCTTCGGTTCATAGCATCCCGTCGTACTTGATTGGTATGGCCCTGTCGCAACTGCTTGAACCGGATCGACGCTTTATGCAGTCCGCTCTGCATCAAGCTCAAATGGCTTTAGAGAAAGGAGAGGTTCCAGTTGGTGCAGTCGTAGTGCGTGACCGTCACATCATCGGCCGAGGTCACAATCTCGTGGAATCTCTTCAGGATCCGACTGCTCATGCCGAAATGATTGCTATCACCGCTGCCTGTCAAACCCTTGAATCAAAATTCCTGACAGGTTGTACCCTCTATGTCACTCTGGAACCATGTCCCATGTGTGCTGGAGCGATGGTCAATGCACGTATTGATCGTTTATGCTTCGGAGCTTTTGATAGTAAAGCTGGAAGTGCATCATCGCTCTATAGCATCACTCATGATCAGCGCCTGAATCACCAGATTGATGTCGTCAGTGGCGTGGAAGCCCAACAGTCTGAGACGCTCCTCCGTGATTTTTTTAAGCAACGCAGAAAAATGCCTACCGCATTGACTGATAAATCCCTTATCAGTGCCTGACATGAAAGACGTTGTCATCATTGGGTCTGGTCCTGTTGGGCTGGCATGCGGCATTGAAGCCGCCCGAAATGATCTGAGTGCTCTCATCCTTGACAAAGGAACCCTTGTTAATTCTCTGGTCGGGTATCCTACCCATATGGAGTTCTTTTCCACGGCTGAACTTCTGGAAATCGGCGGACACCCCTTCCCTACCCTAAATGCTAAACCCACCCGCCCCGAAGCACTGAAATACTACCGCAGAGTTGCCGCGGTTGAGTCGTTGGATCTTCGTTTATATGAGCGGGTCAAGCATGTGGATGGATCCGATCAACACTTTACGGTGGTCACCAACAAAGGTGAACATTGCTGCCGAAAAGTCATCATCTCGACCGGGTTTTTTGATATCCCGAACCGGCTCAATATACCAGGGGAAAATCTATCAAAAGTGACCCATTACTACCGAGAACCCTACAGCTACACTGGACAACGAGTCGCCGTCATCGGTGCAAAGAATTCTGCTGCAAAAGCTGCACTGGAATGTCACCACTATGGAGCAAAAGTCACTCTGATTCATCGCGGAGACCGTTTATCCGAAAAAATTAAGTACTGGATCCTGCCAGACCTTCAGAATCGGATCAAGGAAGGCAGCATTGATGTACATTTTAAGACGCGGGTTATTTCAATCCAACCGGATCACCTGAGCCTGGATGGTCCTGAGGGTGAATTCGTTATAGAAAATGATTTTGTCATTGCCATGACGGGGTATCGCCCCGATTATTCTTTCCTGAAACAGTTAGGCATTGATATACTGGATGATGACTTGCGAACTCCCGTTCATCACGGTGAAACCTTTGAAACCAATCGCCCTGGAATCTACATGGCGGGCACGGTTTGCGGTGGACTGCGAACGAGTCGGTGGTTCATCGAAAATGGCCGCTTTCATGCTCAACAGATCATGCGCCATATCTCTGATGGAACTGTAGAACCAATGAATCTGGCCGACCGCTATTGGAAAACCCAAGAATAAGCCTACCCACGTGATCGTGGTATCTTCATTCAATCCATGTGCCAAATATAAACATTACGCCGTCATTGTCTTACAACCGTGGGTTTTCTTTTTCATAAAGTGATTTCCATTTGTTGGCTGTTCCATCCATTGGTACTGACTTCTTTTTGAATTCACACATACCATCCTTCTTTGAAGGCGAACAATCCATCATTCGGTATCACAGATGCATCCATGACCAGTTCATCGCTCTTGTTGGACCGTCATTCATCTCATTCAATCTGTAGCTCCACAACCCTCTGATCAGTATACGAGTCCCTATTGATGATGAAGTTTGAAAATATTCCTGCTGTAATACGTCTACGCTTTAGACTTTATGTTCAGGTTATCTGCTTTTCTCTGTTCTTCCTCCCAGGTTTGTCCACTGCTCAAGCAATGCTGACATCTAACTCTGGCATTACCCTACCACCAACTTCATCGCCTGTTCATTCTATACATCAGCAATTCTCCTCTATCAGTGATGGAGATGCGACCCAGGATCCTGTAACGACCATTGTCTCTGAAGAAAACGCATCCATCCAACGACAGAGTTTTGTTCTTTCCATTAACCAGAACAATCAATCTGAATCCTTCTCCCAGGATGTCGTTGTATCTGCAGAAATTCCTATGGGTCAGTCCCCCTTCACTACAGCACAAACCATTCCCATTACCGTCACCGGGTCAGGGACAGCCTCTGCTGTTGATTATGCCCCTATAGCGAATTTCAATATTACCGTTGCAGCAAACGAAAGAAGGGGAACAGCAACGTTTACCGTGACTCCTGTTGATGATACCGTAGATGAGACGGATGAAACGCTGACCATCTCTTCTCCAAGTAGTTTGGTCAGTGGTGTCCCTCCCACATTTACGATCACTGATAACGACCCCATACCACGGGGAATTTTTTTCGAGGTCACTCCCACCATAGTGAATGAAAATGATCCACCTCCAGTCGTCACTATCACCTTGACCGTGAATTCAGGCTCCACCTATGGTGAACCTCAGAGCATTCCATTTACTGTGAGGGGAACGCTTGCACCAGCAGCCGTTGATTTTGAACCTGTTTCCAATTTTACGATTGTCGTTGGTGCTGGCGAACGTACTGCAACAGGCAGCTTTACCCTAACACCCATCAACGACTCGGTGGATGAGGACACCGAAGTGATCACGGTGTCAAGCACCAGTTCACTGCTCAACATTACCAACAGCATCAACATTGATTTGGATGATGACGACCTGCCTCCAAGAGGAATTAATCTAACGTCTGGTACATCGGTTGTTTTTGAAGATTTAGGTCCGGAGGAGGTGGGAGTCTATTTACAAGTCTCTGCGTTCCCCGTTACAACCTATGCGACCGATCAGGTTATCCCCGTTACGGTAACCCAAACGGGAACCCCAAGTGTACCCGGTTTTGAGCCCATTGAAACCTTCAATATTACGCTTCCAGCTGAAACGTCCCAGAGTAACCCTGTCACGATTACGATCACTCCGATTCAAAATCTGATTGATGAAGAAGGCCGAACCATTACCATCAACAGTTCGTCCAGTCTACTAACTGGCAACCATGTCATTAACTTTATTGATGATGATGAAACCCCGACGATTGCCCTCACGGCCGCCCCACCAACGATCAACGAAGCAGACGGTGCCACCAATATCACGATTACCGGAACCCTCAGTACGAATATTGTCTATCAGGGTGACCGGATCATTCCCCTATCCATTCAGGGATCAGGCGTTGCCTCAGCGGTAGACTTTACATCCGTCTCTTCAACGAATCTTACCATCACTGGGGGGGCATCCTCTGGGACAGTCAGCTTTTCGCTGACTCCCATTGACGATGCTGAAGATGAAGACAACGAAGAAGTTTCCATTACCAGCAGCAGTGACTTGGTCACGAATGCTGCCTCAATTGAGATCATAGACAATGATGGTGCCCCTGGAAATATCAGTCTTCAAGTGACACCATCCACGATTGCAGAAGACGATGGTGCCACCTCTGTGAGTGTGACAGCTACGCTCGGAACCTCCTCCGTCTTCACTGAATCCACCACCATTACGATTGATGTAACAGGATCTGGACGCTCCGATGTGGTTGAATTCTCTTCGGTATCCAGCTTTACTCTGGTTTTTGATCCACGCACTAGAACCTCTACGGAAACCTTTGTCATCACGCCCATCAATGATAATGTCGTTACTGGGCATGAATTGATCACGTTATCCAGTATAGATCCTTTGGTGACTGGCTCCGTGGACATCCAATTACTTGACGATGATGCAGAGGGCTTTGCACGTATTATGCTCAGTTCAGCCCCTAGCTTGATTGCCGAAGACAGCGAGACGACTCCCATTACCATCACAGCAATCCTGTTAGGGGCCCAGTCTCTCACCGAGGATCTGACGATCCCTCTGAGCATCTCTGGATCAGGAAAACCGAATGCCGTTGGCTTTGCTCCCGTCGCTGATTTTAGCGTTACGATTGCCGCTTCCCAATCAAGTGCATCCACCACCTTTGATCTCACTCCAGAAAATGACAATCGCAATGAAATTGATGAGGTGGTGACCATTGAGAGCAGCGATCCTTCGGTGTTCTCCAGCACGACCGTCATTATTGAAGATGATGACCCGTTGGAGGAAGTTGAATTAAGTGTAGATCCTTTGGTGATCCATGAGGATCAAGGCCCACAGTCCATTACGGTCACTGCCACCATTGCCAACGGAGTCACATCCACTGAGGATTTGGTGTTTTCAATGTCGGTCCAGTCCAGTGGTAACGACAATGCCGTTGACTTTGAACCGATCTCAGAGATTTCCCTCACGATTGACGCTGGTGAGAATTCCAGTACAACTTCCTTTACCGTCACTCCCGAAAATGATCTTGAAGTGGAAGTGGATGAAATCCTGACCCTTGTAGTCAACCATCCTCTGGTGAACCGTAACCCCACCGTCACACTTGCCGATGATGACCAGCCTGGTCAAATTCAGCTCACCGTCACGCCGACAACCGTCAATGAAGATGACGGTCCTACCGTCATCACAGTCAATGGAAAAATCGACAATGACATTGCTTTCCCTAGTCAGCAGAACGTGTCCCTTTTGATTCAGGGAAGTGAAGGATCCGATGCCGTTGATTTTCAGCCTGTCTCAGGGGTATCCCTTGACTTCAAAGCAGGGGATTTAGAGGCTACTACCACCTTTACTCTCACTCCCCTGAACGATCATAATTTTGAAAGAGATGAGGTCGTTGTGATTACAAATCCTGATGATTTACTGGTGGGGCCAGCGACAGTACGGCTGATCAATGATGATCCAGAGCCTCAAAAGATCCTTCTCGTTGCAACCCCTAACACGATTCCTGAAGATGGTGGACCGACAAAGATTACGGTGAACGCAACCATTGAAGGAGATTCTCGGTTCCCCACAGATCTGGCTCTTCCACTACAAATCCTTGCCGACGAGATCCCCGTATCTGTCAGTTTCCTTCCAGTGACAGGAGTGGTTCTCACCATTGCCGCTGACTCCCTTCAGGGAAGTACAGCCTTTGAACTTGTTCCACAAAACAACAGCATTCATCAGCCCGATGCCACTATCACAATCACCAGTGAGAACCCGCTTGTCACCGATACCAAAATCACTTTGAAAAATGATGACCAACCACCCACTCAAATCGCTCTGAGCGTTGAACCTATGACTGAACTTAACCCTATTTTTTCCTGAAAACAGGGTTTTTTTGTTAAAAACGTCCT
>JAPOUL010000058.1 GCA_026708685.1 Bacteroidota bacterium | reverse complement strand
GAAAATTCTTCCTAAATAGGGAGGATGTGGTGTTCAGTTTTCCCGAAAATCTATCCCCAATGCCTCTGTGGCAAAGGTAACCGCCGAACTCAGGACAAAAAAATCTTTCATTTTTTGTATATTGATCTGGGACGGTTAGATCGTCATTACAGCGTAGTCCAAATTGAATGGATTGAATATTCTCAAACTGGATTAAATGTGAGTGTCTTTCATGAATTATTGAGACAATACTTACAATGTGGATTACTGGTGCTGATTCTTTTCTAATTGAGTATATTGGAAGATCAATCTGGTTTGAACTACTCATTGAGAGTGTATTCAACCGCTTACTGACTCTCTGTAGATGATCATATTGTACTACAATCACTTTCAGAGAAAAAATTTTCTGAAAACAACACGGTGGTTTTGTAAAAAAACTCCAGTGGAATTAGGTTATAGTTAACTATTCTCATTTTAATTTGAATCATGGACTTTCAATCTCAAATTCAAGAGTTGAAGCAGAAGTATGAAGATCTGAAAGGTAGCAACCTTATAGAGGATGCTACTGTGGACTTTTTCATTCGCCCTTTTCTGGGAGCATTAGATTGGGATACCACCAATCATAAATTGGTCAAACCCGAATACGAGGCTATTCCTGATGACATCAAAGGCGGAAGAGTTGATTTTGCACTTCTATCAAATGGAAGACCAATTATTTTTCTTGAAGCAAAAAAATTAAATGAACCCTTAGACAGTCATGTGAATCAAATTAAGCGATACTTCAATGTTGTACGTGAAGTATCTGTTGCAATATTGACCAACGGAGACGAATTCTGGTTCTATACCGACTTAGAGTATGCCCATCAGCTTGACACGAAGCCATTTCTGAAGTTTAAGTTATCTGAGATTGACGAACAGACCATGAACCATCTTCGGCAATTCTCATCTCAAAATTTCGATATTTCTCGCATTAAGTCTTTAGCTTTTGAGATCTTATCTCATGATAAAATCTATGCATATCTGGTAGAACAGTTCAAATCCCCCGATGACCAGTTTGTGAAATTTCTATCTAAATCCATTTTCAATTCACTCAGACAGGATGTGAGAAAGAATGTGGAGAAGGCACTCCCATCTGTTTACTCGAAACTTACGAGCATTGATTCTGGCGATATAGACATTATAATAGATCCAGATCCACCACCACAACCACCACATAATGAAAGACAAAATATTTTTGAATTGGCAAGTGCTACTGGCAAAAAAATTAATGATTTTATGTTTGTAGGTGAAGTCCATAAAGGAAACTGGTCACAGATGTTTATTCATGTGTTATCTTACCTTTGTCGTGAAAACGCCTCTCAACTCGTATCAGCTTCCCAAGAATCTAGGGGCTTCAAGGTAGCATCGGATGCTCATTCAATCAAGTTGGGCGTAAAATCAATTGGAGGTGGGCATTATACCTCAACCAATTCCAGCAATGATGCCAAGTTAAGGTATCTCAGAATTGCTCTCTCTGCATTTGATATGAAGGATAGCCTCTTGATCAAATTTAAGTAAATAAACAGGATTTCATTGATGATTTGAAGGTGCTTATGATTTCATTGATTCAATGAGAAGGCATTTTCAAGGATGTTAATGATGTATCACAAAATTTAGATCTGATATGTATCACGATTTTTCCATGCGATATCCTGAGTTAGGCGGTTACCCTGCTACAGAGGCACTATGGATTGATTTTTGGGAAAACTGGACATCATAGCGAGAATAGGAATAAAACGCTCCCAGATAGCAATAAATGGGGTTATTGTGATTCCCTTTGCTCAAACCGACGAAGTCAAGTTGTTAGAAAATTCATTAATTTTTGAGCAATTAACTGTACGCGAAGTGGAGCAATTAATCCTAATGAGTTTGTAAATTGCGTATCTCTTAGAAAACCTTTTTTATTATCATATGTAGATAGTTTCTCTACACTATTACGTACTTCATCAGTCCACCAATCTGTATAATTATTAGTGTCTGGATATAATCGTTTCACCTTAAACATTGCTGTCAATGTGAGTGCTGACCCAATATCTTCACCATCTATAGTCAATGCCTGGAGATCAAAAGAGTCGCGAATTGGAATAGTGAAATTGGTATTGAGCGTCAGATCAGATACAGCTTTTTGTGCTACCTGAGTTGCATTTTCAAGACTCCCGTGCATGGCAATTAAAGAAATTTGTAGCTTAGTGGATAGTAGCCAAGATTGCGTCAACCACACGGCCTGTGGATATTCCCCCTGTCGGTATGCTTCCCAATGTGTTTTTCCACTGCAGGCGTAGGATGATAGTAGTAATAACGAAGAAGAAAGTTTTCGGCGTAATTGCATCCTTGTGACAATTTCGGATGTATGTCCAAGATTGGGACTGATTGAAGTTATGATATAATTAGTAGCCCACTCGGACGCTTTCATACTACGCTTGTTAATACTGATATTAAGATCTCCATCCATCTTTGAGAGAATCAATAAGATTACTCGAAGTGCCCATGCTGATACGAAAGGATCATCTGCATTTTCAGCAAGATATGCTTTATCCTCTATCAATCTGATTAATTGGGTCAAATCAGTATCAGGTCTATCTTGCGCGCTATTGAAATGTGAGAATTGATTAGCAAATTCAATGATTTTATTTTCATCGTCAAATTGATCTGTCAATAATGCACGCCCATAGTAATGCTCTATTGGTGCAAGCAAAGCATTAAAATGCCACACATGAGAAGCATCTATATGATTCCACAAAGTTTCAATCTCTTTTTCTCCAATCCATCCTATAAAGCGATGTAAGGTCTCTGCATCATAGTGTCTAAAGCGGTGGATAGCATGAGCAAGATTCCGGTGAAGCTCAAAATATCCGCTCCTCAATAATTCAATTCCCAGTTCAACAAGTGACTCATTCACAATATCTGAATTCTCGTCAAGCAAATTAGATTTTAAATGTAGAATTTTATAAGCGAGAACTGGATCAATGACAGATAAGTAACGAACAAGGAAATTGATTATGGGTTCTCTCATATGACGGGGGGAATCCCATAGTAGTAAAAAAAGTGAACATCGAGCACTTACAGAAATTTTCTCATCAAGTGGGAACCCTTCATTATGCCACGCCTCTGGAACTGGGCGATCATACCTAAAAACTAAATCAGTGCCCCAAATATACCTATAATGGCTAATATTCTCAGATATGATGTGTTCAATGAGTTCAAACGCTTCGATCTCATTGTCTTTTTCGTTAATCATTAAAGGAGTCCCTTTTCTATCTGGATCTTGGTAAAATGTTATTGTCGCACGACCACCTTCTGAGAATTCCCCCAACATGCTAACAGTTCTACGCATTAGTTGAGTCACTTCGGTATTAAAATTATCATCAGTAAGAGGAATAAAAGCTCCAATAGTGAAGGTTGATACAATCTGTTTCAGGTTATACTCTGCATCACTCCCTTCAAAAGCTTGAAGGGCATACTTCAAAGAATCAAGAACATTATCCTCAAGTAGTAAAAGAATTTTGTTACGTTGTTTAGAACGTGAGCCAACTGCTTTTCCAAGCCATTTCAGAGATGAAAATGAGCGATCAGCAAAAGATTGATTAACAACAGGTATTGTTTGGAGTGAATATGCAATTTCAGGCCAAAATCTAAGTGCATCTTGATAATCACAAACATATGAATCGTGTGAATTAAATACTTCTTCAAACACATGCTCAGTAGCTTCTAATAATGCATCGGATAATATACAACACTCATTCTCACTTATTTCTGATGATTTCCATACTCTAACAATGAGATGCTTTACTATCTCTGATGTTGTCTTGCAGATAAAGTGTTCTCTATTACCGTAAAGTGTATTGAATGACTCAGGAAAATATCTGGGAATATCTTTAATTGCCTTAAGCAACTTCATAAAAGGGGGCGTAATCTGCCCATTGGTGGGAATTGGATACTGACGGACAGTATAAGTGAGAAATAGTGGACTAATACCACGATACCCAAATAAATAAAGTTTGGAGATCGCATCCTGTGCAATACGAAATGATAAATGACCTTGTATTACAAGTTGATCCAAGATTTTTAAGGTAGATATAGGAGGAATTATCTCTTCCCAATCATTAAATTTTGCACGAGTTTGACGAATACTATCCCCCAAATTATTCGGACCTCCATATCTCAAAAAAAGTGTGAAGAATCGGTCATCTGCCCAAATCTGAAACTCATTTGCTTGTGCTGTTTGGATTGTTTTTAGTGCACAAGGCCAGAATTTCTCTATGTTTAAATCATCTTTATTGAGTGCCTTGATGTCATCTTGGTGAAAACCTGAATCTACATCAATTTCAATGAGTATATTTTTATCCATAGCCGCTTGAAGAACGCGTGTTATGCCTTTTAATCGCTGATGCGCTAACACCAAAGCATCATGTTTCAAAGATTCCTCAGAAATACACATCCAGGCCCATGGTCCCATTTTAACACGATTCTCCAGAGCATTGGACAACCCTGAATCTATCCAGTCAAGTATTGCATACTCATCAAATATGAGTGCTTCAGGAATTGGTTCAGGCCTTTCTGTTGCCCATCCATCAAAGGTGTTAGGATGTTTTTGAGTTGCATTGAATGCTTGGTCAGATGAAACCGCTCCTACTTCGTGAAGAGATCGTAGCAAAACTTTCGACGAGATGATTCGATTGTCTGGTACATGTGCGGATTTATGTATATCAGTGACGTATAATCCCTTGTATAGAATTGCAACCCCAATATCTATTCGGCATGCCCCGAAGTTTTGATCTTTTGGTGCAAGATCTTCAAAATCAGAAGAATATTTGACACTAGTGTCCGGTTGCTTTTGCAAAAAATGGGCTGCCCTCACATATTGATTTGAATTATTTAGAGTTAATCGCCCACAAATTCTATTTAATTCTAGGTGTAATTCCTCAAGAATTCCTGCGGGTACATAGCATTTTTTCAGAGCATCTAATATCTGCAATGCAATGTTCGGCCCCAACACACCTAATGTTAGAATTGCAGTCAGATCCATATACAACTTAAAGTCTGACTGATCAAAGTATTCGTATTCTGGACCATGAGACGGTAAATCCGCGAGTATAGAGTATTCTTCCGAAGTCAACTTATCCGTAGAGTTACTTCTTAATTCAAACCGTTTTATCCAATAAGCCCATATTTCCCAAGATCGCTTAGAAGAATGGTTAAATAAATCACTATATGACAGAGCATGGGCATGAAGTAGTTGAGTAAGAAATGCTGAGCGTTTCTGATCTTCTTGATACATTTTAATCAAATACTCCTTGCCCCCCTCTATGAATACACCATGATTCTTGATCTGGATGGCATCATAGAAATCATCTTTTGTTTCTACCAATTTGATCGGAATCGCTGAGATCAAAGATTCAAAGAAATGCCTTGCTTCCTCACTCCTTCCAGAAGCCTGAGCTGTATGCCATGCCAATTGGGCAATCTTGGGATCACCTTTCAATTCATCATAGATTGAAGCAAACAAGTCGAACGCTCGTGATGCGGAGTCTGATGAGTCCGGTTCCTGATACAGGATGGCCTTTGCATAGTAAAATAAGATTTTAGCATCTCTGGAGGAATCATCCATTGCATCCACATATGGCTCCAAAAGATTTATTGCCTTTTTTGGCTGATTCTTGGTCAGAAGAAGTTTAGCCGCGTTAATTAAAAAATATATTGATTCAGGAAATTTTTGGCTTGCTAAAATCAAACAATCTATGGCTTCATTAGTCTGTCGAAGTCCAATAAGTGCCCAAGCTCTAAATTGTACCGCTTCCCTGTCATATACAGGATCAATTTCATTACAGAAAGCGAGGAGTTCTTCAAATTTACGAGTTCCATACAGTGCCCATGCATAACGAAGTCGTGAGGAACTAGTTGGAAGTAATTTCATCAGACGACTGGCCCAGTAAAGTCCGGTCTCTGCTATTTTCTGATCTGCATCATTTGGAATCTGTTCTTCTGGGGGAGGGTACTTCATGGATGATAGTATATAATTGATGATGTATTCAGTCACATCTACATCTAGGGGAAATGCATCAACTTCATCTATCAGATCAAGAGGAGTTTG
Source organism: Bacteroidota bacterium (assembly GCA_026708685.1). GTDB lineage: Bacteria > Bacteroidota > Rhodothermia > Rhodothermales > Bin80 > Bin80. Next base: position 11,393 of record JAPOUL010000058.1, on the reverse strand, counting down.
ATTTGGGGGAAGATTTATAACTCGTACCAGCCAGTTGTCAGCAGGTCTTAAAGGTGTAGAATTAATGAGTTGCTGAGCTTCCTCGTCTCGATTCATTCTACGCAAGTGTTGAACGAGAAAAAGTAGGACATATTTTCTCAACCGCTTATCCATGCAGGTAAAGAGTGCTTCATAGAGTTTTGTTTCAATATCTTCTGAGAGTCCAGAATCTTGGTTAAATTCAGCTTCTATGAGTGTCAATGTAATGGAGTCATAATGATTTTTATACTCACTGAGTTTAAATTTTTCTGGGGTCAAACCTGAATCATGAAGAGGGAACGCAAATGAACGAATTTCGTCATTCAGCATATCCATTTCTTCTAGGAGTCGTTTTTCAAGTTCTTTATCTCTTAGAAGTTCAGTCGTGATTCCAAGAGTAGCGATAGCCTGTACACGAAAATTTGAATTTGACTCGGTAGAATCTAATGCTAAATATAGGCGGGATCGCAAACTATTGATCAGCGGGTGTCGATCGTAATCAAGGGGCGTATACTCGCGAATTATTCTTGTTAATAAGTCAAGGGTTAATTGGGCTCGGATTAGATTCACGACTGGCAGAGTAACATCATTATCTGTATCATCCAAAAGTTGAGACGTAATCTGTACGGCTTCAACATTTCCAGCATCAATAATATGAAGACGAGCATGGACTCGTTGAAGAATTTTATCGACTCTCGGAGCATCAGCAAGTAATTTATCGACCTTGTGCCAATCTTTTTCAAGATATGCGAGACATGGAACAGCAAATTTTTTATAGACATCACTATTATGATCCATCTGGCTCATGAGATTTCGGAGTTCGTCAATAAGTCTGACATTAAAAAGGGTAATTACTGCTTGTTTATGCAATTTGGATTCAATTTGCCCCAAATGATATGCACATCTCCAATACTCACGACCACTTTTAATATCACCTTGCCAGCTAGCAACTGAGGCAGCTGCAAAAAGAAGTCTTTGCCGATAGGTCAGTAATATCTTTTCAGAATGGGGTCTAGAATTAATCTCAGCATCAAGAGCATCATCAATTGAATTGATATATTGTGTTGCATAGTCAAGTGCATTTCGGAGTTGCCCCGTTGTTATAAGATTTGATAATTCAGTCAAATTTTGTTCTAAGATTGCATCGGTGATTGAGGTTGGAAGAGTACTATCGCGGAGGGCGGTTTCTACCTTATGATCCAACACATCTATCTTAGTGTCCAAGAATTGAAATGCCTTATTATTTTCCTCAATTTCTCCTCTCACCTCTGAGACTTCATTGAATACTTTCTGAATTGACAAATCACGGTCTAAGGCACGCGAATTCGTTTGATCAATCGCTTTGTAGAATGCATCAAGAAAAACAATTGCATGTTCCTCGGGGACAGGAGGATTTCCGTCAAACCCTTGAAGATCTAGATCGGAAATAGTTAAACGTTTCCCCCTTGGAGATGTCGAGTGAAATAGTTTTCTTTGGTTAGATTCAGACTCTATAAAAGTAGACGAAGAATCACCATAACGATTCCCGAAATGTTCATGGAATCCTGCCTTGGCAACATCAATAGCTTGATGAAATTCTTTTTTAAATTCATCGTCAGGTTTACCAAGCACTATGGAACTCATTTTCTTCAAGAAAAACAAGGTTATTTTTGATGAAAACTCAATGGGCAGATCAATCATTTACTGTTTCAGGCATGTAATCAAAATCAGTCAGTTTCTTTGACTCTGGCTGACATGGTATTTTATGAGATAGTTCCTGCCTCAGTGGTGTGTAAATAAAAATGTACATCACAGGCTTGAATGGCTATATTTGCCTCCACTCAGATATATTGTACCAGAGTGAAAGAATGATAGATCAGAAATCTATTAGAGGTTACTGCCTCAACTCTTGTAACTTACTTGATGGTTCAGCGTTCCAGCTTTTAGATTGTTGGGATATACAGAATTTACAATCATTGAACGTAGTGGTTACGGATGAGATATTTCGCTACGATACTATGGCTTGATGCATATTTTCAATATGAGCTAATTCTGCAATCTGTGAAGAGATGGTTTCATGGCTCGGGGGGATTCCATAGATACCGCTATGAGAAGGATCGTTTTTTGAGGGTAGATGAATAATTCTGGCTGGAAGATGACTATTATGTTGAATGACTTCTATGATCTGGTCAACCCTCAATGAAATGAAGCCTCCCTTGGACTTAACATTAAAATTCTTTTTTTTGAAAGCCTCACGCACAGAATTGACAGCCTGAGACAGATACTGAGTTTCGAAAAATTCAAGCCAATTCACAGATAAATAATCTTCCATATCTCTGAGTTCAAATGCGGTTGAAAGGGGTAGTCCATCTTCTCCAATAGATGAAGGCTTGCAGTATCTTAGTACATGATGATTTTCACCAATATCTTGACCTTGCATATTGTCTATATTTGATCTATAAACGGGGCAATTGACGTGAGTGCATATTTTTTTGTTCCCGATCCTTGGATGGTCTGGCGATGATCTTCCATCATTAAACTCCCGGCAAAACGAGTCTTGCCATCAGTCAAAAATTTCAAAACTACAATTCCTTTTTTTGACCGCCATTCTGATTGTAATAATCCGTGGGGACTGATCCCGATTTGTGGATAAGGAAGTGATTTACCATTGGTAATAAAAAAGAGCGATAACTCCATCAGAGATAGAAATTCCATGGGAGGATCTTCGGGATCATCATCATTGGTAATTTCATGAAGGTATCTGAGTCTCTTTGCGATTTTCTCCTGATTGGCAATATCAAGAATATCAAAAATGTCTTCGTGATTGGTTGCAACTTTGATCTGAGTAGTCAAATCATTATGGACTTGAATATGTTTACCTGAAAAAAGAGACATAGTATTTGTGAGATCAGGCGTTGACTCACCTTTTGATAGATTAGAGATAGATTGTCCGTAGAAATTGAATAATTTAGATATTTGAACAATGGAAGTCTGATGAAATTGCTTATTATATCCGTTGCTCAGAATTTGAGCATAGGTATAACAATTGGCTTCAGGAATCAATTGCTTGACTATATTCTTAAACGCATTAATTACAGACTCTTGACCATTGACCCCAACATGGTTACTATTGGAATTAGATTGTTTGTCTAACGTTGATCTTGAGAATTCTTTAAGAATTTTCCCATTATGATTAGCCACTACTTCCGTAATGGGCTCATCAACCGATTGGAAAATCTTATCTAAGTGATCAGACTGATTCATGATATTGAAAATTATTCATAAACGATAATGATTCATACGCTAATATCATTGTCACTGTAAAGCTCACTCATTGATAGCCATCTCAAACGATAACAATTTGAGGTGTCTGCTATTTTAGACTGTAGGATTTCTGAATATAATTAATGTATTTCTAAAAAGAGCTTAACCATATAAACAGTTACAGTCTATGATTCGTGGCTTCTGAACGCGTAACGTAGTTGTTCTGAAAAACACAAATAAGATAAACCCACTTTACACATTCGGCAATGGGAATTTCAGATATTCTGAATACTCTTCGTGAAAATGATGTAACCTTTAACCTGATACTCCGAGGTGAGTTCCAGTGCCATTTGCATCTTGTGTTGTATCAAGTATTGTTGACTGTGAGAACAGTGATCCCTTTGTGCCATCAAGAGATGAACATATTAGTTTACCGATAATAATGCGAATCCATTTCATTTAATTGGCTCAGGCGTGTTGTAACTGTCGATGAACACAGAAGTGCCAACTCTATCGCCCGTGATCGTGAAACTACATCAGAATGATCAGAAAAACTCATTTGAAACTTTTCTTTTCAAATGAGTTTTCTAAAATATGTTGTACATTAGGCGTGTGTCGGATTTTCTAGAATTGACGGACTCACTGATAGCACTTCTTTCAAAGTCTGTATGTTGCATCCTTTTTACATCTTGCTCGTTATACAACTCTGATTGATATGTGTGAGTCAATATTAACCACGTAGATTATATCAGTTCTTGGTGTTAATATCCATTGATCAGTCAATCCAAATTGGGTCAAAATTCGCCAGTAAGGATTGTTTGAGTTTGTAGTGCGAATCTCTTGTAATCTTCATATATGGTCTTGTTCAAATGAACTTGACGTTAATCCCATAAAATTATTTTAAATTGATGGTTACTACTTGGATTATTGTTGGATATAACGTTATTGTTGCATTGGTCACGATTTTCTCCCTCATTTGGAGAGTTAATCATGGCTTCCAGAAATCGGATGAGCGTGCAAAGAAGCGAAGTCATGATCTGGAAGTCAAATTAATGAAGCAGATTTACGAGTCAAAGATTGAAATCATTGACCGACTGTCAAGGATTGAGGGAAAGATGGAAGCAGATAGGATGCGTGAAGTGGTGCCCATGTAAAAACTTGATTCCATTCATGTAGAGATAGGGTCACTGATTGACTCTTGGTTGGCTATGTGTAAAGTTCCTAGCATTTAGAGGCTTTGTTCATAACTTCCGTATATTTTAAGAAATGCCACAGCGGATCACTTGAAACGCTTTGTTTAGGAATGATCAAGAGGTCTAGTGAAATGTGTTAAAGGTGATCCGTTCAGATTTCTACCAAAACGCCAAGGTTTTGCAAAATCTTCATGGGTATACGGACTTTCGTATGGATACATAAAATGTGATCAAATTTTGTGCCTGAAAGTTCAAAATCTTCAAACGATAGTACTTTTTCTTACGAGCACTGTATAAAACAGAAACCCTCATATTGATGTATTCATGAAGGCAACAGATGTAAAGTTCTTTCAGTTTTTACGAAATGTTCCGCATTTTGTAATTCCAATCTATCAAAGACCTTATAGTTGGACTCGAATTGAGTGCACTCAATTGTGGAATGATCTAATGTTTGCTGGATCAGACGATAATACACCAGCACATTTTTTGGCTCCATTGTTTTTATCATGGATGACCCGTATGGAACAATCTACAAGTTCTCACTTCAACTAATTGATGGGCAACAACGAGTGACATCAGTCTTTCTTATTCTTGAATCTTTAGCTAGGCATATGGAATCAGAGGGGATCAGTATAGGTGATTTATCACATACAGATATTCGCAACGATTTTCTGCTAAATCCACTTGAAAAATTAGATCGCCGCTATAAGCTTTGCCTTACAAAAGCAGATAAAAAAACATTATATTCTCTCTTAGAGGATAGTCCTTTACCAGAAAACAGATCAGAAAATATTATCCAGAACTTTACTTATTATCAAGACAAAATTAAAAGACTTAAATATAATCAGATAGGAGACTTAATCGCTGGTTTATTTAAGCTAATGATTGTAGAGGTTACTCTTGAAAGAGGAAGGGACAATCCCCAACTCATTTTTGAAAGCTTAAATTCTACGGGACGTGACCTGAGCCAAGGTGATTTGATTCGAAATTATATTTTGTTGGATCTTCATTCAGATCGTCAAGAGGTTCTATACAATTCGTATTGGTATCCTATGGAGGAATTATTTGGGCAAGAAGGTTATCGGCTACATTTTGACAGATTTATGCGCCATTACCTCACCAGAATGACAACTGAGATTCCCAAGATAAACTCTGTTTATGAAGTATTTAAGAAATATTCTAACTCACCAAAATTCAGTAATGACAAAAATATTTCCACAGATCAGTTGATGAAAGAAATCTACTCATACGCAACGTACTACTGTGCAATGGCACTGGGCAAGGAGACCGATAAGAAGCTATCAGAGGTATTTTATAATATACGTGAATTGAAAGTGGATGTAGCCTACCCATTACTATTGGAATTATATGATGACTACCAGATGAATATTTGTCAAAAGATGACTTCATTGAGTCCGTGTGTCTCATTGAATCGTATGTATTTCGACGTCTTGTATGTGATTTGAAAACAAATTCTCTTAACAAGACATTTTCTACATTTGGACATGCCATCCAGAAGAATGGTGAAGCGTATCTAAACAGCATTAAGGCCCATTTTTGGGAAATGAAATCTTATCGCCGATTTCCAAGAGATCAGGAGTTTACTCGAGAAATAAAATCACGCGATCTCTATAATTTCTCAAGACGTAGCTATTGGCTTCGGCGCATTGAAAATTTTAATCGTAAAGAGTCAGTGGATATCAATGAATATACAGTTGAGCATATTTTACCGCAAAATCCGAATTTATCTGAAGAATGGCAAGAAATGCTTGGATCAGATTGGAAGCACATTCAGGAAGTCTATTTACACACACTTGGTAATCTAACACTCACTGGCTATAATTCTCCTTATAGTGATCACATCTTTACAACGAAAAAGAATATGAAGGGGGGATTTCGTGATAGTCCACTCAGGTTGAATGAGACCTTGCGGTGTTTTGATATATGGAATGGTGAGACGATCCGAGAAAGGGCTAATCAACTTTCAATTATAGCATCAAATGTGTGGCCTCAGCCATTCTCAAAAGACAGCCTACTGAATTCATATGACCAAACTATAAATTCATCGATTGACCCAAGTCATGAACATAAGAATCTTAGTGGTGATACGCAAGTTCGATCATTGTTTGATGAATTTCGGACTGAGGTACTTGCTTTTGATCCCTGTGTTGTGGAAGAAGTTTTCAAGACGTATATCGCATACAAAGCGGAGACAAATTTCGTAGATCTTGTTCCGCAAAGTGATACACTGCTTCTTACTTTGAATCTTCATTTTCATGAAATTAGCGATCCCAGAGAATTAGGTAAAGATGTTACTGATATTGGTCATCAAGGGAATGGGGATGTGCAAGTAAAAATCAATAATATCAGTGACTTGCCTTATGTGTTAGGACTCGTTCGTCAGGCATTTGAGAAGCAGATAGGAAGCGAATCCGATTAGAATGATCGTAATCTTTTCTACGAAGATTAATACGAAAATTTCGGAATCAAGTGCAAAAAAAGATTGCCATTGACTGGTAAAATACTGTTGTACGGGTAAATTAGGAGACCTATGAGCCGTTCACAAAACCCCCACATTTTGCTATAAATATTGTCATGGAGCATCTGAGACGTGTTTTTTAGCGTTGACAGGGAGGTTTTGCAAACGGCTCCTGTACTATCAACAAACCATATAACCAGATGGGCAAAAGATTTGTTGATAAGTTTTCGAAGTTTCCCAATATCCTCTGTTCCAATAAAAGGTGACACACTGGATTTACTAAGCGTCAAACACATATGAAAAATCCACCAAACGATTTACCAAACACTGAGGAAGATAAATCACTGGATATGAAGAATCTGGTTACACTTGACTCTGATATGGGGACTGATTCATCTGACTTTCGGATTGAACCAGATGAATTAAATGACTCCCCGACTTCAGAAAATCCTATCATTGAGAGATTAAAATTGTACCTCTCCGATAAGAAGTACCGTATCAAGTTAGGGGATCAGATGGATGACGTTCTGAAAGATGTTCAGCACAGTCTTCAGAATCATGATATCTTTGCAGAGCAAAACTCATTTAATCGGCTAGGGGAATCCAGTCTATCTTGCATAAAACATTATGCAACTAACTGTGAAACCTTGATTGCAATGGCCATGGTTTCTGGTTCTTGGATGGAGGAAAATTGTTATTCAATGTGGAGTCGTGTCATCAAAGAACTTGGATCTGTAAGGAGCAAGAGTGAAATTTTCCTTCATCATCTTGAATTACAACGATTTCCTGCAACTCTCATCTTCTATGCACTGGGAATGGGTGCATTGAAATTTGACCGTATAGATTATTTGAAACATCTTTTTGGAATATCAATATACGATTTTCGGGCAGAGTCTACCGGTTCCCATTTTCATCACCTTAGTGCCGCTGAAATTCTTCCACCATACAACTCATTTACGGAAGTGATTTCCCAAATAAAACTACATGACGATTTTAAGGATAAACGACTGCCTATGAATCATATAATTTTTGATACCCTCAAGTCAAACTGTGAAGTTCTAAATATCAGTGAGGGGCAGTTTAGTCACATCTTTAATAGGTTTGAGGTTTTGATTGCGTTGAACTCATTGTCTAATGATGGGTCAACCATGATACCGGGCTTGTTCTACGTCGAGACGGATTATGATAGAGCTACTCTGCTTTCGGAAATACATTATTCAATCCATATGTGTCGTGATAAATCACCGTATGTCACCAGTGGTATTTTCGATAGTATTGGTGATGGCATACAGAGACTTGACAAATTTCATCACGAAATGAAGAAAAACAGGAGAATTTATTGATATGATGCGTGATATTGATATAATTATGTGGTGTCAATTAAAATCGGATTAATGAACTCCTATCTGACTGATGATCAATAATACTGGTGTAATCTTTTTGTTTTACCTGAAATTTCCGCTACCAGTGTCCTATCAAGAACCGGAATAATTAATTCACAGAAAAGACTTTTGTCATATGAACCATGATTGAATGTCAATATAGTATCTGCCTAATTACCCCTGATGGATCTCAATTTGCATAGATACGATACATTTTTATTTGAAACAAATCAATGAAATCGTTGTATCCTATTCTGTAACACACTAAACGAATAACAATTAATGAGTCTGTCACAACGACATCATATTGTGCCACAAATGATTCTCAGAGGGTTCACAAATGAGCGTGGAAAGCTATGGTGTTTCAAAAAAAGTGATCGCGAAATATTTGAAGCATCAACGCAAAATGTATTTGTATCAAAAAAACTACTATTCTACTACTCTTGAAGATGGTTCAAGAGATCATTCAACTGAGAAAAAGTTTGCAGAGGAGTATGAATCCTATGTAGCCCCAGTCATACATAAAATAATTGAGCGAACTAGATTGGGAGAAAAACTTGAAATTACCCAATCTGATAAATATGTATTGACATGGTTTTTAAGGATACAGAATGCCCGGATTCCAGTGGCACGTGAACTTGTAGCAGTGTAATGATGAAGTTATTGATTTATTGATTGAAATTACCGAAGGACAGGGGCATCATCTAACTGAAGATGATAGGAGGCAGCTAAGTAATCCAGAAGTCCGTAAGAAAATCAAGCAAAATGCTTGGCCAATCATTTATCGGATGATCATTTTGAGTCACTTAAGTCACTTGAGATATTGATGAACAAAAATATTGGCGTGCTATTGATTAATAATCGGTACAAGAGTTTTATTATCGGTGATGACCCTGTTGTTGGGGGAGCCAATCAACAGGGAAGTTGGATACTTGATGATCATGGTGTGATGGAGTTCTTACCTGTATCCCATGATGTAATCATATATTGGGGGCGTGACAGTAGCTGTCATGAGTGTACAGTTCTTACAGATCATGATATTATTAGAAATATTAATGAGAGAATTCTCGGGCAAAGTAGCATAGTCGCAGGAAGGTCAAAAGATCTATTGTCATCTCTGTCTAGAAGTAGGGCAGCCCAAGCGTTACCTATATCGTATGATAATTTAGTTAAAGTGATTCTTCGTGAACTCTGGGATAATTCAACATGATAGAAACTTATGCAATACTTCCTGAATGACTATACAAAAATGCATTTAAGGCAGTCCAGAGCAATATTTCTACTCAAGTTTGGAGGTTTTCCAAAAGCCTCAAATGATTATTGGAAGATCATGTGATTCAACAGGAGGTAGACGGAAATCAACCAAACCAGTGCATGCAACACCCTGAAAACTTTTTATTGTGGCCGATGTAGTACCTAAATTCAACAAAAGTACTATCAAATGATTTTAGAGGACACAAAGCAGAAATACATTGATAAGCTGGGCCCTAAATTCGGCCAGATGTTCCATGATGTAAAGGAAGAGTGGGGATATATTCTTTACCGCTACCAAGAGTTTATGGTGCTGTTCGGAGAGAGCGAGAAGCGTTTAGCATTACTGAACGCTCTTAGTCCAGGGTTCACCCATGGTCTACAGATAGATATGTCAGAAGCCCTCATTCTTGGACTGTGCAGGCTGACGGATACTGACAATCGTAGTGTATCGGTCTGCCATCTACCAAAGTTTATTCGTGACAAACCTAATCTCAAGGATGAAGTGGAATGCCATGTGTTAAGAGCCCGAAGCCATGCGTGTACAGCTAGAATCCGGCGGAATAAATGGATTGCACATCGAGACAAAGCACGTACTAAAACGACGGTGACCTACAAAGATATTAAGGATGGGTTAGATACTGTGCATGCCGCTTTGAATGCCATAACAATGGATTATTGTAATCAGGCACTCATGAATGAAGTTATCAGTCAAAAAATGTCAACAGCGAGATTCATTGGGAGTCTTGAATCATTAATCGAAGGTGCGATGTATATTGAATCATGCATTGATCCTGATGGCGAGAGTGATCCACTTAACGAAAAGGTGTCGGAAGCATTTGTGCGAAAGATAGGGGGAGATCCGAGTAAAGACCAAGTAAAAATTCAGGATCTCAGAATGGTTGCACAGACTAAAGAGGGAGCTTGACCAAGAATTCTATAATTTGAAAGCTTGATTGAAATTGGACTGACAGATCGAGGCGTAGCCCTATAATTCAACCAATGCGGACATCTTGATTCTCTGGGAGAATTGTTTATAAAAAGAGAGTGTTCCAAGAATTCATATGAGGCTGGCCTATAAGAGGAATGCACTTGGGTGTTAACGCAACGAATCGCTTCTGCATGGATCAACTTGGACAAGAATGTGATTTTGAGTTATGCTGGACTGCGAGTAGTTTTCTGTATCCAACACAACCATTAAGGTTCAATGAACTCAAGATTTAGGTCAAGGGGTTATTTCAAGGTAAAGCTCCATCAAAAGAGTTTGATTTTTCAAATCAAAGGATTAGTCAAAACGTTGGAGATGATTCAGCATAGGTTAGCAGTTTCATTTCGGTACTATGTTGATGATTGTTTATTTGAAGGTTGTTCAGGGGGAAACAAAGAAATGAAAATGGTTGATTTAGTCACCACTACAAAAGGAGCAATAACAATAGAAGGAACTTTGGATTTATACAGTTATAATATAATCTAATACATCCTCATACTTTTGGATCCATTTTCTATTGTATTGTGGAACAATAGATGAGGCCTTGTGTTGAAGCATGTTATTGAATAGGTCGTCATATTCAAATGAATTGTGGGTTTGGTATAGTTTTGGGATATTATACATTAATAACAGGTGTATGAGGTTTCCCTTATTTTCCGCTTTGAATCCATTTTTCTTTAAAATGACACGAAATTCAATCACAAATTACGCATATTCCCTACTTTGTGTGTATTCACAGAGTAGAATAGAGGTATACCCTCCTTCAAAAGGTTTATATCTCTATGTCCCACTTAGGGGACGTTAAAAATTAATATAATTAAACAGGACGGAGGTCCAGA
>JAPOUL010000112.1 GCA_026708685.1 Bacteroidota bacterium | reverse complement strand
AACACACCCGGTTCAATGTTTGTGTCACTATGGTATGACTGGGACAGAGAGGGGGGTGAAGTTGCACACCAAACGACAGCTATGGAAAGAGCAATCTTCCATAGCCTATTAGCATTGATCATGTGTTTCATGCAAAAAATGACGAAGGACTGACGTTAAAATCATGCAGTAAGCAATCCAGTGAATAAGTTGAGTAGCACGAAAGAATCAACGACGAGTGATATGGGCTTCAAACACGGTGAACAAACAATAGCGAGAAAATGGACAGGATGATTTCCGAGATCCCAGACGAACTACCGCAGTGGTTCCACTGAATGGTCAATAATTCAGTGACGACAAGGTGAAAATAGATCTAAACCATTAGGACACTAATTGTGCATCTACATTGATCGTGGTTCCAGCGTACAGCTTAGCGATGGGGCACCCAGTTCGGGTTGCTTCAGCGGCATTCTGGAAAGCATCATCATCAATGCCGGGTACAGTAGCACGGACTTCCAGATCAATACTTGAGATATGAAAACCGCCCGCAGGATCGGGTCCAAGGGTGACCGTGGAACGCGTGTCTACACGAGTTACGACATTGCCCTGGCCGGCCAGCTCATTGGAGAGGGCCATAGAAAAACACCCAGAGATGGCGGCTGCAACTAGATCTTCGGGGCCGATCCCGGATGCTCCTTCAAATCGAGAGGCAAAGGTGAATGGGGTATCAAGAGATCCTCGTTCAGTTTTGATGTGTCCGTTTCCAGACTTGAGATCTCCTTCCCAGGAGGCGGTAGCATAATTGACGCTCATGTTGTTAGGATAATTAGTTGATTGGTTCTAAGTGGTAGTGCTGGCCATTAATGGACCAGCTAACGGTGATGGTTGCTGATTTCTCAAGAATTTTAGCAACCGAACAATATTTATTGATGCTAAGATCCACAGCACGGCGGACCTTATCCTGATCAAGATTCCCTTCAAACTCATAATGAACATGGAGTTTGGTAAAGAGGGCTGGAGTTTCGTTTTCGTCGCGATCGTAAGTGATGACCGTATCAAATTTCTGAAGATCCTGTCGCTGTTTATCAAGGACAATCACGATATCAATCCCACTACATCCGCCCAATGCCATGGCAACCGCCTGCATAGGTCCAACCCCCTGTCCGCTACCCCCTTCATCTACACCAGTGTCCAAATGCAATGAATTTCCATGTTCGTTTCTACCAACGAAATGGAACTTATCATCTGTGCGTGTAAGCGTAACCTTAGGCATTATGTTGATTAAGTAAACACAAAGGTTTTAACCTATGGATCATACAAAGGATTCACTACAAGTATGTTGTGCAACCTTCTTCGCAAATCATGCGTACTTTAACGAAACACTTTATCATTAAAAATGATGAAAAATTCATTTTTCCGAATACCCGTAGCGTTTGGCGGCATCGTTATCTGTGCCTTTGTACTGGTGGCATTTCAGCCCTTTCCGGTTGAAAAGGATGTCATCAAGAAAGAATTCAAGGTCAATCCAGGAGGTATGTTATCGCTGGATTTTGATCGTGGAAACATTGAGATTGAAGGGACCGATGATAACTCCGTAAAAATTGAACTTGAGCGTCGTGCAAGGGCGGAAAGCTCCGATGAGGCCGAGCGTCTTCTTGAATCCGCTCACCGCTATGAATTTGATCAGGACGGAGATGATGTTGAGATTAGCTCTCGTGTGGAAGACGAGCGCGGACGGATGCGATGGAGAAAAGGCCCTGCGGTCAAGATCAGGCTTACCGTCAGAGTACCCTCTGAGTATGATATTGATTTCAAAACGGGTGCTGGAAATGTGACGATCATGGAAGTTCATGGAGAAATCACTGGTCGTACGGGAGCTGGAAACCTTTTGATTGAGGATGTCAAGGGGGAGTTAGATATCAAGTCGGGTGCTGGAAATATCGAAGTTTCGGGTACACTTCAAGAAGCAGAAATCATTACAGGTGCTGGGAATCTCTCCATCTATGGCCAAGTGGAAGAATTAAATGCTATGGCAGGAACTGGAAATGTGACCGCAGAAATAGATGGGCAACCAGAGGGTGAAAGTAAACTCCGAACGGGTGCTGGGAATGTATCTCTATCCCTGTCAAAGGATGTTCAGCTGGAAGTGAAAGGGACGGCCAGCTTGGGCACGGTTTCCTGTGAGTTTCCGATTGAGATTTCCAAAAAACTTCTCTCCCACTCTTTTTCTGGTGAAATCAATGGCGGCGGAGATGCTCTCATTGTGATGACTGCGGGTGTAGGAAACGTATCTCTTCTGCGCCATTAACTCTTTCAGAGTTGTGGAACCGCTTCCACATAAAAAATATGCCCTCCCTTGGATGACATCATTTTTTCACAATAATATTTATGCTACAACGCAGAGGTTTTCACATGAAGAATTCGCATTTCTCACGAGTGACTGGTTCAATCTGTCTGGTACTTCAATGCAGAGAAATTATTGGATTCCCCAGTCATCAAGATGGATGATTTCGTGTACAGTCGGAGCGGCTCCAATTCGTTCTGATGGTGGTTTTTGTCCAAACATGTCCACATACTGTTCTTCAATTGCTACGATTGCCTGATCGGCATCTCCGTCCATGCGGTGGAGCAATTCGTCACGTTTCTGATAATACTCTTTGATCAAGTCTCTGATGGGTTCTTTGGAACCGAAGGTCACTGGACTCCCTTTATCCGCATTAGGCTGATATTCAGTTTTGGTGGAAATGGCTTCCCAGTACGGTCCATATCCAGCGGCAAATATCGCAAGGTCTTCGGCAATCATTTGAGTAAGACCAGGGCTGTTGGTAGCATTCCAGTCCTCAGGCCATAAGACCATCCAATCAAGAAACCATTGATTACAGTCATAAAGAGAATTATCCTGATCTTGGCTGTCTGCCAAGTCTCTGGTGATGGGTTTAAGATATTTGCTCATAATAATTCTAGTGAAAATCTAAATATAGTGGATCTATTCCATGGTAGATGCTCAGAAAATTGAGCATGGAACAGAAAGAAGTATTGCCGACCTATGGGCACTTACATAATGTAGGAGTCGTTGAAAAAACAGATTCATGGTACTACAAACGCGTATCAAGAATCAAGTCAAGATGAGCTCCAAAATTTGTGTGTATTGAGACGATGAGAGTAATGAAGATAGACAATGTACAACAGGATCAAACCACAAATCCACACAGGAAGTAGTATACGCCTTAATTGGATAATGGTGCCTCTAAAAGTGCACCAAAGACCCTTCACCACTGATGATGGATTTCATGAAGGAACAACCAGTAACACGATACTTGAATTTGTAGCCCCTTCACACGCTAACCATCAAATTTAATGAATAATGTGATCATCAACGAATCGACAAAATAGAATTGTATACAACCATTCATATAATCATTTGAATCGGTTCACATCGTTCGCGTTCCTAATGAAAATCTAACGTAATGAGGGAGATCAAGAGTGGGCAGTTTCAGACTTTGCTAAACAACCCCAGTGAGAGCTACTGCCGGATCAATAGCAATAAAAAAGAGAAAAGTATTCCAGAATGTACGATGCATGGATACAGGTTTATCTGCGACAATGGGATAGGAGCTATTCCGAAAGGCACAAGGTTCCTATGAAAAGCGTTTCACGCTCTTATTTTCTTTTGGATGGAAGGCTATAAAAGTATATCACAGATCCGATCTGAATTCTTGGAATTTTTCCAAGAAAAAGGTCATACCATTGTCTCAAGTGCATCTCTGATTCCAGCAGATGATCCTACCCTGCTTTTTATCAACTCGGGAATGGCCCAGTTCAAGGAAATTTTTCTTGGACATGAACGACGAGACTATGTTCGAGTAGCTGATACCCAGAAGTGTCTTCGCGTGTCTGGTAAGCACAATGACCTTGAGGAAGTTGGGCATGATACGTACCACCATACCTTTTTCGAGATGTTGGGGAACTGGAGTTTTGGAGACTACTTCAAGGAAGAGGCGATCGATATGGCATGGGAGCTGTTGGTAAAGCGTTGGAAACTTCCTGAGGAACGACTGTATGCAACCGTTCATGCAGGAGATCCAGCACTACACCTCCCGGCAGATGAAGAGGCTGCCACGCTTTGGAGGCGGTATTTACCCGAGAGCCATGTTCTTTACTGTGGTACCAAAGATAATTTCTGGATGATGGGCGAAACGGGGCCTTGCGGTCCATGCTCCGAAATCCACATTGATTTACGGCCAGATGAGTTACGACATCAAATACCAGGGCATGAATGTGTCAATCACGACTTGCCTACCGTCATTGAGTTATGGAATCTCGTCTTTATCCAGTACAATGCAGAACCTGATCATTCCCTCATACCGCTATCCGCCCGTCATGTAGATACGGGCATGGGGTTGGAGCGTCTCGCAGCAGTGATGCAGGGAAAAGTCAGCACCTACGATACAGATGCGTTCACCCGCCTCTTTAATCAAGTTGCACAGTTGACTCCCCTTGATGGGATTCGTGGATACGAAGCCATTGATTCTAATCTGAATGAAGACGAAGTCCGTATTGCAATGCGGGTGGTTGTTGACCATATTCGTGCTATTGTCGTTGCGATTTCGGATGGATGTATTCCGGGGAATGTAGGGCAGGGTTATGTGATACGCAGAATTTTGCGACGAGCAGTAAGGTATGGATACACATCATTAGGGATTAGGAAGCCTTTTTTGTGTGATTTGGTGCCTGTCGTAGTTGAGACATTAGGCGAGATCTTTCCAGAACTCTGCACCAAGGAAAAATATACCATTGAGAACATCCGCGGTGAAGAGAAAGCATTCTTGAAGACTTTGGGACGCGGGCTTGATCTTTTTGAACAGGTATGCAGCTATATAGATGGACTTTCTTCCGATCATGGAGAAGAATTTGCAACGGATCTTAAGGCCAATTCCTCTGCACAAGATTTATTACGGAAGGCGTATCCACAAGTGGAGCAACCACTTGAATCGTTTCTGTCGATCGCTCACCTGAGTCGTATTCCAGGCGAGATCGCCTTTTTATTGCATGATACCTATGGATTTCCGATTGATCTAACGCAGCTCATGGCTCGTGAGCGTGGTCGGCAGGTAGATATGCCGCGATTTGACGAGCTGATGAAAGAGCAAAAAGAGAGAGCCCGCAATGTAAAGAATGCAGAAGTAAAGTCTCTTACACTGGAACTAGGGGTGGGGAGACCCGAAGGATTTATTCCTGGGAAGTCCTTCGTTGGCTACGATAAGACTGTGCTACAAGATGCAAAAGTGTATAAGTATGATTTTAATAATAGGATAGTTTTACTTCATGACACCCCCTTTTATGCTGAAAAAGGAGGGCAGATAGGAGATACAGGCACTCTCAGTTTTGATGGTGAAATCGTTCAGGTGACCGATACAAAGATGATTGATCAGAAGATTGTTCATTTTGTTGATCGCCTGCCAGACCAAGATGTAATAAAAAATGCAAAAGTGACTGCAACGGTGGATATCAATCGACGAAAACGCATTGCGAAACATCATACTGTTACTCATCTGATGCATGCAGCCCTACGAGAAGTTCTTGGATCTGGCGTAGAACAAAAAGGATCACGGGTGGCCGAGGATCATTTACGGTTTGATTTCAATCACTATGAGCGCGTCAAGCCAGATGATTTAGTGCGGATTCAAGAAAGAGTCAACGAGCAGATTCAGAGGAATATTCTTGCAGAAATTGAAGAAAATGTACCGTATAAAGATGCAATCTCAGGCGGTGCAACGGCCCTTTTTGGGGAGAAGTATGGCGATCAAGTTCGAGTGGTCACCTTTGATCAATCGTTTTCGGTTGAGTTATGCGGAGGTACTCATGTAGATGCTACTGGGGAGATTGGGTTATTTCTTTTGCTAAACGAAGGATCCATTGCGACTGGAATCCGTCGGATTCATGCCATTGCTGGAGAGGATGCCGTCAGATTTGTGACAAAAGATTTAGCTTCACTCAAAGAAACAAGACGGCTATTGAAGGGATCTGAACATCCCGTTGAAGAGTCTGTGACCGAACTCTTGGAGCTCAACCGAACATTGCAGAAAGAGGTGGACCAACTTCGTTATCAGCAGTTAAGAGCACGACTTGATAGGATTCTTACCGATGTGGTTACAATACAAGGAGTCCATTTGGCAGTTGGAAAGATTGGAGACACGGACATGGATACCCTACGCAATTTGGGGCAAGAATTACGAGGCCGATTAAATGAGTCAAGTATAGGGATCTTAGGGACGCAGGATTCAGGTGGCCAGAAGGCCTATTTGGTTGCTGCTGTTACAGATGACTTGGTATCCAAGGGGGTAAATGCGGGGAAGATTATTGGCCAACTTGCACGTAAGATGGGAGGCGGAGGCGGAGGTCGTGCTGATTTGGCAACCGCAGGTGGACGCGAACCCGGGAAGTTGACTGAAGTTTTGAAGAACGTACCAGAGTTCATCTCTGATATACTTCCCTAAGTGTATTCTCGTAAAACAAACAATGTCTGAATTTGTAGAAATGCGTAATTACGGAGGGGTGCCGGAGTGGTTGAACGGGGTGGTCTCGAAAACCATTGTAGGTACTGCCTACCGGGGGTTCGAATCCCTCCCCCTCCGCATCAGATGGGTAGTTCGTTCATGCACTTTCTGAACTTCAGAAAGTCACTTCTACTTCAGAAGTGTCATCACCTTAAAGGCTATATTCTGTTCAGTCTGGAGGACATAGACGTATTTACTACTTGATAGGCCTGTAGCAGAGAAGACTACATGGTTGCGGCCCTGCGATTGAACTCCATCAATGAGAGTGTGCACCTTCTGTCCTAGCATATCATAGATGTGAAGCGTTACATGCTGTGTTTCGTTGAGTGAAAACTCTATGGATGTTGTAGGATTGAATGGGTTCGGGTAATTCTGTTCCAGAGCAAAAACAGGCTTTGTACTCTTCACCGATGATTCAATAGAAGTCGGTGTACCTTGGTCTAAGATGGTTACTTCAATGGATCCTGTCTCACCCTCTAACACATCTGGGGGCAAGTTACCAAGTCTAATTGTAAAGACTTCATCATCTGAATCATCATCCACAACGGTGGTAATAATACCGGATCCGATAGTTTGATCTTTCGGAATCGTGATGGATGAAAGAGGTTGATAATCGGTCGTTTCCGCCGTCTTTGTGGTAAACAGAAGTGGAAGGATGAGGTCGCTGAACATAGCAGTGGATAAGCGGGCATGAGCAGTCACTGAGTTGCCCTCTGTAACTGGATTCGGCGTGACTGAAAAAGTCACGATCACATGATCGTCATTTTCAATAGTTCCCCTTGCAGCATTGACAATCGTGATAGATTGATTCGTACCAGAGATATTGAGGTCAACGATGAATATTTCTTCAGCCTCATACAACTCGTCTTCAATCGTATCAACTTTGAAATTCATCGTTTCATTCGTGACACCCTTAAAACTGATCGGTTGTGTGTTTTTGGTATAATCGTTTCCTTCATTGGCAGTACTATCTGTGAAACTAGGGGTCACGGTAAAGCCGCCAGACACAGCATGATCTAGGGTGATTGTAAAAATAAGTGGGTCACCTTCACTTGTAGATGCGTGGTTGATGGTCACCGATGGTGTGGATGCTATATCATTGTTGACAATGGTTCCAGTTCCAGTATCCGTAGCAGTGATGGCTTCAGCGGTACCAGAAACAGTCAAGCCGACAGTAAAGGTTTCATCCGATTCAACCAAAACATCGTCAATGGTATAAACAGTAAAGGCTCGTGTTTCATTCGCTGCTCCATTGAAGTTGATCGCTTGGATGTTTTCGGTATAGTCCGTTCCTTTTGTGGCTGTACCATCAGTGTAGTTGGGTGTTACCACAAAACCACCAGCCACTGCAAGATCCAAGGTGACTGTAAAGGAGAGAGCATCTCCTTCATTCGCAGATGCGTTGTTGATCGTGACTGATGGAGTGGGTGCTACATCGTCGTCCACAATCGTTCCAGTTCCAGTATCCGTTGTAGTGATGGTTTGAGATGTACCAGAAATAGCTAAGCCAATGATGAAGGTTTCATCGGCTTCAACCAGTTCATCCTCAGTCGTAGAAACGGTAAAAGTTTTTGTTTCATTCGCTGTTCCAGTGAAGCTGATTGCTTGGATGTTTTCAGTGTAGTCCGTCCCTTTTGTTGCTGTTCCATCGGTATAGTTGGGTGTGATCGTAAAACCACCCGTAACCGCCTTATCTAATGTGACGGTAAAGGTGAGAGCATCCCCTTCCTCTGCTGATGCATTGTTGATCGTGACTGTTGGAGTGGGTGCCACATCATCGTTGACAATCGTTCCAGTTCCAGTATCCGTAGCAGTGATGGTTTCAGATGTACCAGAAATGGTCAATCCAACGGTGAAGGTTTCATCGGCTTCAAACAGTTCATCCTCAGTCGTAGAAACGGTAAAAATTTTTGTTTCATTCGCTGTTCCAGTGAAGCTGATTGCTTGGATGTTTTCGGTATAATCTGTTCCTTTTGTGGCTGTACCATCAGTGTAGTTGGGTGTGATCGTAAAACCACCTGTAACCGTCTTATCTAAGGTGATGGTAAAGGTTAAAGCATCCCCTTCATCTGCAGATGCATTGTTGATCGTGACTGTTGGAGTGGGTGCCTCATCATCGTTGACAATCGTTCCAGTTCCTGTATCCGTAGCGGTGATGGTTTCAGATGTACCAGAAATGGTCAATCCAACGGTGAAGGTTTCATCGGTTTCAACCACATCATCCTGAGTTGTGGAAACCGCAAAGGTTTTTGTCTCATTTGCCGTTCCAGTGAAGGTGATCGATTGGGTATTTTCAGTGTAGTCCGTCCCTTTTATTGCTGTTCCATCGGTATAGTTGGGTGTGATCGTAAAACCACCCGTAACCGCCTTATCTAATGTGACGGTAAAGGTGAGAGCATCCCCTTCATCTGCAGATGCGTTATTGATAGTGACCGTTGGAGTGGGTGCTACATCGTCATTCACAATCGTTCCAGTTCCAGTATCCGTAGCAGTGATGATTTCAGATGTACCAGAAATGGTCAATCCAACGGTGAAGGTTTCATCGGCTTCGACCTCATCATCTTCAGTCGTGGAAACCGCAAAGGTTTTTGTCTCATTGACAGTTCCAGTGAAGCTGATTACTTGGATGTTTTCGGCGTAATCCGTCCCTTCAGTAGCTGTACCATCGGTATAGTTGGGAGTGACCGTAAAACCACCAGAGACTGCATTGTCCAAGGTAATGGTGAAGGTGAGAGCATCCCCTTCCTCTGCTGATGCGTTGTTGATAGTGACTGTTGGAGTGGGTGCCACATCATCGTTGACAATCGTTCCAGTTCCCGTGTCAGCTGCGGTGATAGTTTCAGATGTACCAGAAATGGTCAATCCAACGGTAAAGCTTTCATCGGTTTCAACCACATCATCCTGAGTTGTAGAAACGGTAAAGGATTTCGTTTCATTCTCGGTTCCCTGAAAACTTATTGCCTGAGTATTAACAGTATAGTCCGTTCCTTTTGTGGCTGTACCATCAGTGTAGTTGGGGGTGACACTAAAACCACCAGAGACTGCATTGTCCAAGGTAATGGTGAAGGTGAGAGCATCTCCTTCATCTGCTGATGCATTGTTGATCGTGACTGCTGGAGTGGGTGCCACATCATCGTTGACAATCGTTCCAGTTCCCGTGTCCGCTGCGGTGATGGTTTCAGATGTACCAGAAATGGTCAATCCAACGATGAAGGTTTCATCGGCTTCAACCACATCATCCTCAGTCGTAGAAACCGCAAAGGTTTTTGTCTCATTCTCGGTTCCCTGAAAACTAATTGCCTGAGTATTAACAGTATAGTCCGTTCCTTTTGTGGCTGTACCATCAGTGTAGTTGGGGGTGACACTAAAACCACCAGAGACTGGATTGTCCAAAGTAATGGTAAAGGTAAGAACATCCCCTTCGTTGGCTGATGCATTGTTAATGGTAACCGTTGGAGTGGGTGCTATATCGTCGTTGACAATCGTTCCAGTTCCCGTGTCTGTAGCAGTGATGGTTTCCGTAGTTCCAGAGACAGTCAGTCCCACGGTGAAGGTTTCATCGGCTTCTACGAGATCATCTTCGGTCGTAGAAACAGTAATCGTCTGTGTCTCATTGGCAGTTCCCGTGAAACTGATCGCTTGCGTATTAACAGTATAGTCCGTTCCTTTTGTGGCTGTACCATCAGTGTAGTTGGGGGTGACCGTAAAACCACCAGACACTTCTTGATCTAAAGTGACAGTGAAACTGATGGCAAGACCCTCGTTTGCTGATACATCATTGATGGTCAGTTGCGGTATAGCCGTTTTAACCTCACAACTTGGAACCTCCATTGTGAAACCAGTTCCAGCAGTGGTGCAGTCGCTGATAATCTGGTTGAGTGCGGTTTTTTCGTCCTGATCAATCGATAATGAATATTTCTTTTTTGTCGCGATAATTGTAGCAGCAAACCAGCATTTGTTATTGGCAGGAACCCATTCTGCAGCATCCTTAGCTCCCTTTTGATGACGGTTAAGACTCGGAGTTGCAAGGGTTAAGTTGAGTAAATCACGAGCAAAAGTGCGCTTCTCCTCTCTGGTACGTCCGCACATACCCGAATCATGTGCTTCAGATGTTGCAGTGATATGTTCAATATCAGACTCTGTCAAAGCACTGAAACAGGTATAGTCATAGGGCGAAAACGCACCGCCCTGGGCTTCAACGATCTGTGGTTCAACCGACTGTGGGTAGGAATAGTGGGATCTGGTGTAGGTTGAACAGCGATTCTCTGCTTCAACGGTCAGAGAATTTAAATCATTAAGTACTTGATTCTGTGCGAATGCTGGCCACTGGATCATCAATCCAACAACGACGATCACCCACCACGGAGAAACGAAATACGCTTTGAACATAAAAAAACTGGATAGACACCAGTTGGGAGAGATTCAACGAAAATTTAAGGATTATATACATGATTGGTCCGATTGTTGATTCACAAAAGTGTGCAATGACATAATGATATGGTAGATGATAGGATGGACTTTATGAATATTCTTTCTCTATAGTTGAATGCAAGATCAATCAATGGGAATCATTGTACGATAGATCTATCTCTTATCATTGGACTTGGTTAAACCAATTTGATGTTGAAATGTATAGAGTAACATTGATTCTGTCTTTAACTTTTTGATGATCTGCAAATCCTTTACATTTACGGTTTTATTCATCATCTTGCTCCCGATAGATGTCATCGGCCAAGAAGTGTACTATCAACCGATTATTCGTCCAGACGGAGTTCACTACAGAGTCTACGAATCTACACATTTTGAGATCATTTTTGAAGAGGGAGTTGAGGTTGAGGCTTGGCAGACTGCTCTGATCTTAGAGCGTGCTCTTGCAGGAGCCCAGGAACTGATAGGTTCTAAGACCCCTATGCGTATGCCTGTGATTTTGAATAATTCAAGTGATCGGTCCAATGGATTTGTCCATACCCATCCATTTCGTCAGGAAATTGAATCTCCTCATATCAAAGGAAATAGGTTAGGAACTCGACATCATTCATGGATAGAATCTGTTGCACCCCACGAATTGGTTCATGCTGTTCACGCTGATGCCAATGAGGAACTGGGGATTGGCAGAATCCTTCGTTGGTTTGCACCTGATGCAGCTCGGATCATCAATCTAACCCTTCCTTCTGGATTGAATGAAGGGGTAGCAGTTTTCTTTGAGAGTCAAGGAACCAATAAGTCTGGCAGACTCAATGATGCTCGCTTTCAGATGCAGTTTCGTGCTGCCATAAGATCACAGCGGCCATGGAGTCTTTCCCAACTGATGGAGAGATCGCGTTACGGGTTTCATGCAAATCGCCACTACATCGGAGGGGCAAATTTTTTTGCATGGATGCACGACAGAGATCAAGGTGAATTTTTCAGGAAAATGCGCTCGTACCGCTATCGTTTTATGATTCCGCTCACGGGCATAGAACTCCGAATGGCCACCAGTAGACCACTCGGCGAATTGATGCGTGAGTTTCACACAGAAATGGCATCCCAGTCTTCGTTTCAAGTTCAACAATCCAACATCATTGTCAGTCAAAGCAGAGTCAGGCATCGGTGGCCCCAATGGCTGAACGAAAAGACACTCATCGTTTACAGAAGAGCACTCAACGAACCCCCAGGTCTGTACAGTATTGACATTGAGAATGCGGAATCCGAACTTGTTCATCCTATTCGTCTCCCCGAAGATGACTGGTTCTCGCTTCAGGACAGCATGGTCACCTATTCCCGTTATGTTCCCGATCGGTTTTCCACCTTGAAGACCACAGCCGATGTATTTACCTATGACCTCCGAACAAAGACCGAAACACGTTTAACCAGTGGAGTGCGTGCACACATGCCAGTGAAGACTGCCGAATGGATTCTGGCACTCCAGAACGATGGTCAGCGAAATTCCCTCATTCAGATAGATGACTCTGGCGAAATCAGTACTCTTCGCGCCCGAAGCCAGGCCGATCTGATTCAAATTGCCCCTGCCCAAGATTCGACTGCTGTTATTGTGAGACATAGGGGCACTCAAGGCATTTATCTTCTTGGAAAAGATGGAGAGTTAAGTCCATGGATTTTTCTTGATGATGCATCCATATTGGAAATGTCATGGAGTTCCAGTGGTCGTTACCTCCTCTTTACCGCAGACTCAGGGGGGATCACCAATGTATACTGTTTTGATCTGCAACAGCAACGGGCATCACAACTCACTGATGTAGTATACGGAGCGTTAGATCCTGTGCTATCAGAAGATCATCAGACATTGGTCTATGTGGATTATCATCACGAACGCTATAACATCGTCTCTGAGAAGTTTTTATCAGAAGATGCTCCATCGGTAACGATCACTCCCACCGATGAAATTCCAGACATTCTCCCCAAGTTAGAGTTGCCAGAGAATTTTACCCACAGACCCTATTCCCTGCACAATAGGCTTCTCCCTCGCATGCTGATACCAGTGGTTCAATGGTCGCGTGAAAATCCTCAGAGAAGGTTGGGATTAGGAGGCGGATTAGCCTTGCACGGAAGTGATCCTTTACGAAAGATCACCTACAGGACTGAAGCCACGATCCAGAAACAAAAAGTATGGGGAGAGGCTCTGATCCAGTCAGCCATTGGCAGAGTGATCGGGACACTCAGAATCTACAGCGAACCCGATGCTGTTGTTGCTCGGATTCTCAATATTGGTGGAAGGATTGAGGAAATCACCTACGGGGAGCAGTCTCAGGGAATCGGACTGTCCGTCGCTTTACCACTACGGTTTCAAGCAAATGTCCGTCACAGCTATGCCAGAATTTCATCAGGTGTTCGGATGGAGCGATCACGATGGTTCAGCCTGGATCACAACTCCGTTCCTTCGTTTAGAGATTCAGGTCAGTCTCTAGCTGAATGGCGAAGTCGAGTTAGATTTGATACAGCTACGATTGTAGGGTTACGACTCCAGCAAAATCTTCGAGATATTGTTCCCAATCGGGGTACGGTTTTTGGAGTCTATGGACGCACATTTTTACCCTCTGATCAAGGGCCGAGAAGATCAGGATTGTTTGCAAGGCTGGATCAGTACTGGCCTATTTCCACAAGAACGAATACAGGTTTCAAGTTGGGAGTTTCTTTTTTGGCTCAAAGTTCAGCAGGGGTCTATTCCAATTCTCTTGTTCTTCCACATGGAAAAGAAGGGTACATAGGCGATGGAACTCATCTTAGAATAGATGCTGAGATCTTTCAGCCCATCTGGTATATTCAGGATGGGTTTTTGACGATTCCGACCTACTTCAAGGTTTTGTATCTCTATGGGTTTGCACAGAGATTGGTTCATAGTGATGATCAATACGGTATATGGTCTGGGGGAATTGGAGTTGGACTGCAGTTTCGACTCTTTCATTATCTGAATATGGATGTACGGACTTCGATCAATCCATTTGATATACACAACAGCTATCTTTCATTAATGTGATGCCCATCTCTTCGTGGATTGAACTGAACATATGCTACAAGCGGGTGTACCATATTAACACCTCTTAAATATTTTTACTAACGAAGCATTGGCGGGTGTACATGTTGGAAGATATTTCTATGGTTTTTATGGTTCCGAAATGTGGAACGAACATTTCAGGGAAACCCTTCATGATGGTGCAATGGATCCAGATCGGTTAATGATATGATGATGCGGCGAATTCTATGGTTCTGCATCTTCATGGGATTGGTATCCGCTGTCGAGGCACGTGAGTTTGAATGCACTGCCCAAATCAACTATCGGCAATTGGAAGGATCGGGGTTTTCATTTCTTGATGACCTCAAGGAGCAGATTGAGGATTACATGAACAACAATAACTGGACGGAGGATCGGTTTGAACCTCATGAACTCATTGACTGCTCCATTCAAATCATCTTCCAGGAGAATTTTACGCTCACCTCGTTTCGTGCCCAACTCATTCTCAACAGCACACGTCCAATCTACGGGACGATGGCCAAGACCCCCCTGCTTCAGATCAGCGACTCAGAGTGGAGTTTCAACTATTCGCAGGGGACCCCTCTCATCTTTGAGATTGAGCGTTTTGATGCGTTGACCACTGTATTGGACTATTATGCATACTTGATGCTTGGGTACGATTATGATTCATTCAGTGAATTTGGCGGGGAAGAGCATTTTCAGACCGCCAAGCGAATTCAACAACTAGCTGTAGCCACCAACGCATCAGGATGGAGTACCATTGATGTCAACGGGAGGGCAAGAATTGTTGACCAGATGACCAGCCCTCGGATGCGTCCACTTCGCCAGGTTTATTTCAGCTACCATATTGAAGCTCTTGATTTATTCACAAGCGATCAGGACGCTGCGCGGATGAAGGTTTTGGAAGTTCTGGAAACGATGTCGGACCTCTACGAAGATCAGGCCAGACAGTATGTTTTTGATATCTTCTTTGGCACAAAAAATCTTGAATTCATAGGGATTTTTCAGGATTCACAAGAACGCGGACAGGCCTACGATTTACTTGCAGATGTAGATCCTTCACGCTTGTCCACCTATGATGCTTTAATTGAATAATGTTATGAAGCGAACTCTCTTTTTTTTGGTTTTAGGAGTAGGTTTCACGGCGATCATTGTCCTCGGATTTGGATTACGTCCAGATGCCCAGAGTCGGCAAGCAGAAATGGTCGTCTATTTGAGTCCAACCTGTGGGTGTTGCATGAAATGGGTAGAGCATATGGAGGAGGCAGGATTTTCGGTGGAGCCACGCAAGATGAGAGACATGGGTTCCATCAAAGAACAGTTAGGTGTTCCTCGATCCGCCTCCTCCTGCCACACCGCTGTCATAGATGGGTATGTGGTAGAAGGGCATGTTCCCGCTCCTATTGTACGGAGATTCCTTGAGGAAAAGCCGGATCTGCCGGGTATTGCTGTGCCTGGGATGCCGATTGGTTCACCCGGCATGGAAGGTCCAAATGCA
Organism: Bacteroidota bacterium; assembly: GCA_026708685.1. Lineage (GTDB taxonomy): Bacteria > Bacteroidota > Rhodothermia > Rhodothermales > Bin80 > Bin80. Next base: position 2,240 of record JAPOUL010000112.1, on the reverse strand, counting down.
CGGCCCTATGAAGTGATGACATTCAACGCTCAGGACACAACTGGAGTGTATGCCCTTGTGGATCCACGCGATTGATGGCTGTTCATCCAATCCGTTTGTATGGGGATCCAATCCTGCGTCAGAAAACAGTTCAGATTGATTCAGTGACCCAAGAACTCCATGACCTGATTCAGGATATGATAGAAACCATGCATCATGCTGAAGGAATTGGTCTGGCTGCTCCCCAGATCGGCCGGTCAGAGAGTTTATTTGTGGTTGATGTTTCGCCAATTATGGAGGATGTGATGGAGTTGCAGGATCAACCCGTTCCTTCACAACCCATGATCTTTGTCAATCCAGAGATCTTATGGGAGTCGGACGACGAAGTAGAGTATGAAGAAGGGTGTCTATCTATTCCAGAGATCAAGGAGATGGTCTATCGTTCTTCCTCTCTGAAGATACAATTTCAGGATGTGACACTGCAGGAGCAGGTTGCTACGTTTGAAGGGTTTCTAGCCCGTGTGATTCAGCATGAGTACGATCATCTACATGGTGTGCTGTTTTTGGATCATATCAGTTCATTCCGGAGAAATCTATTGAAGCGAAAGCTTCGTCACATTAGAAGTGGAAACATTGAAACAACCTATCCTGTACAGCCAGTATCCTCCCTCCGCTAGGAATATGTACCCATCTACAGTTCTTCACATCTTTGCAACCAACTTTGGATGATGATTCCCGTGAAAGGTTTTTCCAGCTCTTGCTTCGTCGGACTGTTGTCTTTTGCAGTGATTCTTCATCTCACCATTGCATGTTCTGCGGCCCAGAGTGACCATCGTGTTTCCATCATTCTACCCACCGATAACCATGCACTATTTGATGGTGGTGGTCCAGCGTTTTATGTGGGTACCTATCGTACTCCCAGACCCAATGAGCAGCCTGGGTGGACGGCAGGGAAATATGGTTTTGTACGCAATGTTCGGCATACGCGTCATGGAACGGTATACAGTCGCTTTCACGAAGGGATTGATGTGCGCCCACTGCGTCTTGATGCGAGGGGCCGGCCACTGGATGAAATCAAAGCCATTGCTGACGGTGTTGTCGTGTATGTGAGCCATCAATCGGGTCGCTCTAACTATGGAAAATACATCGTCATTGAGCACTGGTGGGAACAATCGCCTTACTACAGTTTATATGCTCATCTTGGAAGTATTTCTGCAGAAATTGATCAAGCCGTGGATCAGGGGGATGTGATTGGAGTGATGGGATACACGGGGGCAGGCATCAGTCGTAGCCGTGCACATTTGCATTTAGAACTGAATTTGATGTTGAGCGAGGCCTTTAATTACTGGTATGATGATCACAAGGAGAATATCGCTCCAAACTACCACCAGCTCTATAATGGTCTCAATCTTTCAGGTATTGATATTGAACGTCTTTACTTTGAACTGCTGGACAATCCAGATCGTTCGCTACCAGAGTTCCTGAAGCAGGAGCCATATTCGTTTGAGGTGACGATTCCGTCAGGACCAACTCTTCCCGACATGCTCTGGAGATACCCGTGGTTATGTGATGAACTGGCAGACTGGCAACCTGAGTATGGGCCGCCCATTGAAATGGGAAGTTCCTGGAAAATCTCATTTGCTGCTTCGGGTTTACCCCTGAAATTTGAACCTTCCAGTGAGATCGTCACTTCTCCGAAGTTGAATGTTCTCCAGCGCTCCATGATTCCCTATCAATATCTTACCAATGGATTAGTTCGTGGACGAGGGAACGAGTTTTCTCTTTCTGATGCAGGTAAACGGCGTGTTGATCTGATCTCCCGTTCTGCCATGGATTTACATGGAGCGGACCGGGAATAGGAGCATATCCTATTCAACGTAGAGTCTCTTTCATTCTGACATTCATTGCATGTTGAAGTCCTACCATATTCTTCACTATGACATGAGGCTAATACTGTAGAGATCCTTGTACATTGATACCAATATTTCTGGGTGTGGTGCTATAGGCATGAACGATTCCGAAAGCAGATAGCGATAACTGTCCCCATGATCGCAACTCCCCTCCAAAGCGGTACATGGTTCCCTGAGTAAAGGTTGTCATGCCCACGATAGAACGGATTACCGTGTCATCCAATGGAATTCCGTATCCGAGTTCCATTTCAGTACGATAGATGCCATCGTGAGTTGGGACGACATCGCGGATCGTTTGTTGGGTAGTGATCCCCCGGCGTTGACTAGGCCCCCAAGAGGGTGTTACTCGCA
>JAPOUL010000070.1 GCA_026708685.1 Bacteroidota bacterium | reverse complement strand
TCTCAGCAAAGCTAAATGTTACTTCATAACATCCCTGCATACTTTTTATCGCCTCTTGATCCTGTTGAATCTTTGATTCAGAAGTCATCAGCGATGAGTGCACCTGAGCACTGGTATCAACTGCACCTAAGCAGCAGAACAATGAAATAAATAAAATGGATGAAAAAAACTTCATGACAAAATGTCGTTTTGGTGAAAAGTAAGTATTTAGATTTAGTCTAAATATAAGTAAACTGTACATTCTAATCAGTGTTCCCGCACATTGCAGATTGGTTGAATGGATCAATGGCACATACATGTTCATAGCATGATTCACGATTTTATACCCTTACTCTGCCTAATCTGAACCTCTGAATGAGTCGAATTTACCTGACAGTACATCTCAACTCTCTGAATCTTTGACCATCCTTCACTCCATGTGACTCTTTCCATTCTATCTTGTGACTGGTGTGTTCATTCATTCCTGTACTACTCATCAATCTGTATCAGAGGGATTGCTCTCTCCTCCTACTACCCGTCTCTATTGAAAGACGATCATGCGTGAGCAATTATTGATCAAATATCCATGTTGAAAGGTGGAACAGAGCAAATCATGACACACATGAATCATTATGAAACAGCCCATCAATTTTGGAATTCATGGCATGATGAAATTGCGGTTGATCGTCACACAAAAGGTCGTGTTACCGATCCAGCCGTGATAGACAGTTTAGGTAGTAGCTATGATGAAAAATCTTAGGTTACTGAGGACACGCCTACAATATGAACCAAGAATGAAAAATCAACATATATTCCTGCCAGACATCATTTATATTCATGCAAACCGAATTAGCATCTTCATTTGATAAGATCATATTCGACTCTTGATGTGATATGAATTCCTCTGTTTACATTGCCTCAAATGGGAATTATATCCATAAGTAACCAGATTATATAGCTACTGACTGATCCATTTCACGGCTCATAGGAGTCTCTAACGAGAACGCTCCTCCACGTGCAGATGCCCCAATCCCGAAGGCCAAGAGTATATTCGCAGATGCATTCAGATCTGCGTGATCCGTATGCCCACAGGACATACACTTAAATCTACTTTGAGTCGTCCGATTCTCCTTGCTGGTATAGCCACAAGCATTACACTTCTGAGAAGTATACTTAGGATCTACAAGCACCACATTACCAAATTTGTAGTCGCAGTAGGAATTAAACCTGTTCCATCCAGCATTCTGAATCACGCGATTCAATCCCGATTTAGCCTTTACATTCTTGCCAGGATTCTCTACTGTGCCCTTGGCAGACTTGGACATATTCTTGATCTTCAAGTCTTCACGCTTCAAAGTGTACGCCTTATTCGACAGGTTTCTACTGTGCTGATGCGCCGCATTGACTCGGCAGTTCTTCTGTTTCCGCTTCCACTTGTTGATCTTCCGTTTGGTTCGCTTGAATCGTCCAGATCCTTTCTGTTGACGAGCTAACTTACGTTGATACCTGCGAATCCTTATTTCTTTATCCGTCAGATCAGGTAAAGAACACATGCCTCGTTCACCGTCACTGGAAGAATACGCGATGTTATAGGTGTTTAAGTCAATACCAATCGCTTTACCATCATCTACCTGCTCAGGTAGATTCACTTTATAGAGTACGGACATCTTCCAGTATCGACCCTCTTTCTTCACCGTCACTTCAATCGGTTCAGCGTCTGGATAAGGATTGCCCCCTTTTCTACGCATCTTCATCCAGCCTACCTTTTGAATGTAGATATTGTCGTCTACAATATTGAACGTCCCCTTAGGAGCCGTAAACGCTTTATGCTTGTACTTATTATGAAACGTAGGATGGTCACGCGTTCCCTTGAAGAACGCTTGCCATGCTTCGGATTGCCCTTTCAACGTGTAACGAACAATCGCAGATGAATACTTAGACAACCAACTCGTTTCTTTACGTAAAGACGGGTAACGCTTGATTAAGGAAAAGAAAGATGTTGAAGGGTTTTCCATATCCTCATCGTTCACTTCTTCGTTGACTTGTCTTAGAATCACATTCCACACAAATAAACATGCTCCAACCAATCCATGCAATAACATGGCTTTATATTGGGTGCCCGGTAGTAATCGGTACTCCATTCCACGATAAGCAGTGGAACAGGAATGATTAGAATGGTTAGAAGCCTTTATTACAGGCATGATATCAAGGTCAGTTGATGTTATGGTAAGCAATAGGGTAGATTCGTATGTCTATCCTATTGTGTCTGTTATTACACATGACCCAAATAGAAGGGTTCCATCCGTTGTTACTTTGCGATATAATTCCCCCTCAAATCATATCCTGCTGAACCCTACTCAGAATAAAAATGATTATAACCCAATTATTTCGGACACATGGTAATCTCCGCATTAATCCTATTTGTTAGAACAAATTCAAATCATTCTCGGCAATGCTATGACTTAAATCAACAAAATTCAATGCCATGAGAGGGCAATAATGCTACCCTTAGAGATAATAGTTCTCCAACATAAAAGGTGTCCCCATTCACTTCCTATTGAGTGTCCACAACGATCGTAATCGTAGAATCGTGGTAGTCTCCTCATCTCACCCCGTGGACTCTTTTTGATGCCAATTCACCCTTTTTGTCAAATGACCATCAAATAAAAAGAAGTGCTCCCAGAGACTTTAAAGGTGGTTTTTAGACTCTTTTTGATGCCAATTCCCCCTTTTTGTCAAATGACCATCAAATAAAAAGAAGTGCTCCCAGAGGCTTTAAAGGTGGTTTTTAGACTCTTTTTGATGCCAATTCCCCCTTTTTGTCAAATGACCATCAAATAAAAAGAAGTGCCCCCAGAGGCTTTAAAGGTAGTGTTTAGACTCTTTTTGATGCCAATTCACCCCTTTTTGTCAAATGACCATCAAATAAAAAGAAGTGCTCCCAGAGGATTACAAGATGGATTTTGCACTCTTTTTGATGCCAATTTACCCTTTTGTGCAAATGACCATCAAATAAAAACTTGTGTGGCCTGTGAGAATTATCGGTTCACTTTTCACAAAATCATCTATGCATCAGATTGAGCAGTCATATTTTGATCTGTTGAATCCTGTGCCCAGTAGGGAAGATATTTCTTAAATTTTCTACCCCCATTGGAGTCCGCCGTAACAATAACCCCTGCAGTCAATGCATCTGCTAAAAATCGTGATGCTTTAGCACTGTTTCTCTGATGTATACCAAATCGCTTCCGTATACTTGCATTGGTCACGGTCGTACCATTGACATACTGAAGACAAGCATGCTGATAAATTGCCTCTACCCGTTCTGATGGGCTCATAGTTGACAAAGGCCTAGCCGCATATAGAGTTATTCTAGTACTGTCATGAATCACCTCAATTCGTGGAGCAGGTAACTGGAGTAACTCAATTTCTTGGACAATCCTGTCCCAACCGATGCCTTGCTCTTCGCAAATCCCAAGTCTGCGAAGTAATTTTGATAATGCTTCATTGCGTGATTTAGGTGGAGCAGTAATAAATAATCTTGCATCAATTAGTGGTGCACCTGGGTTTAACACCTCCATACGATCATCAAAAATTTCTATCATTGGTCCAACACCTCTTGCGGTGAAATCTTGATGAATGAGTGCGTTTGCAATCAATTCCCGCACAGGTACATCTGGAAAGCGCGATTCCTGTTTTCTGAATCCACCATTAAAGGTCTCATTCTTAGGTGTTAGCCTTCTAACACAATCCATGATTTCAGCAAATCCTGAAGCATAACCAGCTTTCAATTCTTCTTCTTCACTCTGATGCCATCTACCAGATCCAGAATAACGAACAATTCTGGCAGGCTTGCGGCCTAAGGTATCTGTATCCTCCAAATTTCGACCAAATGCTAACGCACCTAAATTCAAAATATCCCAGGACTGATCATCACGCTGCTGAATAAGCTGTTCATTCTCAAATTGATTTAAGATCACCATCGCATCCTGAGGAACAGTCATCTTCGTGAGTGCATAATACGACTCGTAGTTCAACAACTTTAGAACATCCTCATCTGCCACCACTCAACTGCAATCTCCTGTTCAAAAATTCTCTGGTCCAACTTGCGCCACAACAACTTCTCCTTGTCTGGAAAATCATTGAGTCTTCTTGTATGAGATCCCACTCGGATGTATGCCTCATTATTAAATCGAATCGGCCAATGAACAGTTGCAGCTATAGATAGAACAACAATTGGCTTCCCATCTACCCTATCCTTGTAGAATCGAAACTCAGCAGATGGTTTTAACCTGTTGGAGAGCCAGTGATATAGATGGTCTTTCTGTACTTTTTTTGTATCAGGGTTAAATCTTGTTCCAATGATTTTGTGGTCACAATCGCTAATACCCCAAATCACATATCCATTGGGCCGCTCCATCAAGGCCGCTACATTTGCAATGGCTGAGATAGTCTCTCCCAGCTTTTCTGGCTGAACATGGTTAGACTTCAACTGAAACCACTCCACCTCTTGAGGATATTCGCATAATCTCTTTACAAGAGATGGGATGTCAATGCCCCCAATCATCTGTTACGAATCATTCACATGGTCAATGAACACTCAAAAACCAATCATGTCACTAACTTCAATTCTGATCTTTTCATGTCAGATTGCGAATTTCTACTCCAGATTCTGTTCCAATGAGGACTTCGGTTGCGTAACCAAGAAAAAGTCCGTGATCAAGTATTCCAGGAAGTTGGTGTAGAGTATTATTGAGCCAATTTAGGTTACTGATGGCTCCACATTCAACATCAATGATCCACAATCCATGATCGGTGACGACTGGACCATCTTTTCGTAATCCTAACCTTAGCTCTGCTTTGTAACCCATGGATTGGAAATCACGCATTCGCACATGAGCCGCCTCTGGAATTACCTCCACAGGAACAGGAACAGTTTTGCCTAACTGATCTACCATTTTGGATTCATCAACAACGATGATAAATCGATCCGACTGGCTTGCGATCAATTTCTCCAGAGTATGGGCTGCACCTCTACCTTTGATCAAGTCTAACTCAGGACTCACTTCATCCGCTCCATCAATGGACAGATCAAGTAAACCATCAACATCATGGAGTGTACACAGTGGAATTCCGTTTCGACGCGCCTCAAATTCAGCAGACTTAGAGGTGGGAACCCCACGAATCCTTAACCCTTGCTCCTGTATCCTTTTTCCAATCGCCACAATGGCATGTGTGGCGGTAGAGCCCGTGCCCAAACCAATGACCATTCCATCCTCTACATAACGGGCAGCCGCCTGGCCAACTTGCATCTTGGCCTGATCACGATCCATTATTCGTGCCGTAGAGATTCAATCGGATCAAGGCTTGCAGCCTTGTAGGCTGGATATACACCAAAGACCAATGCAATCGCAGTGACTCCCAAGACTGCACCCAATGCCCACAACCAGGGAAATACAAAGGCAACATTAAGAAATTGGCCTGCAATGTTTCCACCCAATACGCCAATCAAAATCCCCGTGAGTCCACCAATCTGGCAGAGAAAGATCGCCTCATATAAAAATTGACTTAACACATCACGCCTACGGGCACCCACTGCCTTGCGCACTCCAATTTCACGCGTTCGCTCGGCAACCGATACTAACATGATATTCATGACACCAATCCCGGCAGCCAGAAGCGTAATTAATCCAACGACTGCACCCCCCATCTGGACTTGACCTGTAAAACCCGTGATTTGATCTAGGAAAGACTCTGAACTCTGAATTTCAAAATTATTATCTTCCCCAGGTTGTACATTTCGAACGACTCGGAGAATTCCAATGGCCTCTTCCATGGTCTCATCAATATTTTCGACTCTGCGTGCCTCTACTTTAATCTCTATATCACGCAGTGCGGAGCTGTAAGATTGAATCATGTTGGTGATTGGCACCAAGGCAATGAGGTCCACATTACTTCCGAAAACATCACCTTTTTCTTCCATGACTCCTACAACCTGATACCGGTTTCCGCCAATAATAATAGGCTTTCCAATCGGGTTGATATTCGGGAAGAGTCTCTCGGCAATGTCATGACCGATGACCACAACATCTCGTGCGAGCTCTACATCCAACTGAGTCATATTACGGCCTTGGTCAATATCAAATCCGTTCGTCGTAAGCCAGTACTCGTTTGCACCTAATTTGATAATCACATTTTCGGTAACCTGATCTCCATAACGCCCCACTACGGGGCCACTCACTTCCATGGTCGGACTAATGGCAGACGGGAGTCTTGCTCTCTCCGCATATCGTACCATATCGTCATAGGTAAGATTACGCCGAGCACGGTAGTCAGAACCTGAGCGATTAAATTCACCTGCTCTTGAAATCGTAAACGTTGTTGCCCCAAACGATTCAACCGTATCCACTAGTTTGGTTTCCATCACCTGCACCGCAGTGACAGCTACAATGATAGCAAAGACACCAATCACAATACCAAGTAGCGTCAGCATGGACCGCAACTTATGACTGCGAATGACCTCCCAAGCAAGTCGAACAAATTCTAAATTAATCATTAACTATAGCGTAGAGCATCAATCGGATCCATACGCGCAGCATTCCAAGCTGGTACAACACCAAAGATCACACCAACACCAACACAGATAGAAAATGCAAGCAGTACGGTTCCCGTGGCAAATGATGCAGGAACAAACTGGTTTACAATTGCAGTGATTCCCATGGAGAGCATAATCCCTACCGCACCCGCTGCAATACATACCAAAACGGCTTCAATCAAAAATTGCGAGAGGATAGCTCTACGACTGGCTCCAACCGCTTTGCGTACACCAATCTCACGTGTTCGCTCTTTCACGGAAACAAACATGATATTCATCACCCCAATTCCTCCAACCACCAGAGCTAACCCCGTTAGAAAGATGCCAATGCCGTATACCACTGCTTTAATGTTTGCAAGCTGATCTCGAAAGGCACCCGTCTTGTTAATGGCAAAATTATCCTCCTCAAATACATCAAGCCCGCGAGCTGCTCTCACGATTCCCTGCAATTCTTCTTCTAGGAGCGGGATCGTTTCAGAGGAGGCGGCATTGACCTTGATGGTCGTACTCCGAAAACGACCAAAATGACGCTGAAGCGTTCGGAGGGGAATCTGGGCCTGCTCATCAAAAGAAATCAAACCGAAAAACCTTCCCTGCTCTTTCAAGACCCCAATCACTTCAAACCGTTTTCCTCCGATCCGAATGATCTTACCGACAGCCCGTTCACTTGGAAATAAAGATTCACTGACCGTTTTACCGATCACGGCAACATTACGGGCAACGAGGTTATCCAAATCGTTGTACCATCGCCCGTCAGATAGCTCCATCACATCTACACTTGCAATTTCTGGTGTGGATCCTTGAAGAAAAACTCCCGTTAGTGCACGGTCTTTGTAGCGAATCGTGCGACTTGTCTGTACTAGAGGTGCAATCGCAACAGCATATTCCGATCGTTCACGAATGTAATCGGCTAAATCTTCGCGTAAATCTGGGCGAGACCACTGGCGAGATCTTTCGTTAGGTTCAGTAAACCAATCCGTCTTTTGAACGTAGATGGCGTTCGTTCCTAAGAGAGCCAACGAGTTATCCATGGCATTTTCAAGCCCATTGATAATCGTAATCATGGCCGTCACCGTTACTATGCCAATAATAATACCAAGCATCGTGAGCCCACTGCGCAAACGGTTGGTACTCAACGATCGGAGAGCAATGTTAAAACTCTCCCAAATTTCTACGAAAAAACGGATCACTGCAGACCTCCAGAATAGTTGCGGTTATACTTCAATACGCTTGATTATTGTTCCTGTTGCATTTTGAACGCCAAAAGACCTCTGTTCCTGTGAAATGATTCACGGAAAAATGGATAATTCATCAACTCATGGCGTTTAAGTAGTCGTATTGAATGAGTTCCTCATGAAAAAACTGAAAATTATTCTCGAATTTTTCCAGTTTTTAAAATTGCGTCGGAAATACTGGCTTACGCCTATTGTGGCCGTTTTGCTCCTATTGAGTCTACTGATTGTCCTGACGCAAGGATCCGCACTTGCTCCCTTTATCTACACTCTCTTCTAAACCGTCGATTGTAGACGAACCACGAGTATCCCCTTTACCTTTGACTTCTCATGGGCCACATCATAGCAGTTGCTAACCAGAAAGGCGGTGTTGGGAAAACCACCACTGCGGCTAACCTTGCCGCATCTCTGGGGGTATTGGAACATTCAACACTGCTCATTGACATGGATCCTCAGGCGAACTGCACCTCAAGTTTGGGATTGGATATCAAGGATATCAAGGAGTCCATTTATGAAGTCATCATCGGAAAAAACCATCCACAGGATGTGATTAAAACCCCCAAAGAAGTCCTTCATCTGGATCTGCTACCTGCCAATATTAATCTTGTTGGTGCTGAAATTGAACTGATCAGTATCGACAATCGTGAGCATCTTTTACGGCATGCCATTGCTGACATCTCTGATCGCTATGAATATATTATCATTGACTGTCCCCCATCATTGGGACTCTTGACGGTCAATGCACTTACAGCCTCCAATGGAGTCATCATTCCCCTGCAAGTAGAGTACTTTGCTCTTGAAGGACTTGGGCTTTTACTCAATACCATTAAGATCATCCGTGGTGGACTCAACCCTAACCTTCAGATCACGGGAGTTTTGCTCACGCTCTATGATGCACGCCTGCGTCTATCGAAACAGGTTGCATCAGAAGTGAAAAGCTACTTTGGTGATAAAGTCTTTAATACGATTATCAAACGTAATGTGACCATTGCCGAGGCTCCCAGTTTTGGAAAACCCGTACTGCTACATAACGCAACCAGTACCGGAGCTCAAAATTACCTGTCACTGGCCACCGAATTGGTACAGCTACATTCTACGACTGATCAGTAATCTCCCTATTCATTTTACACTTGGACACATGCTATGGCGGTTTTGTGATGATTATGCCTCTGATTCTTCTCTGTGATGACTCACCAAAAACCTGCTCTCGGACGCGGTCTTGATGCACTTCTTGGTACGGATGGACAGCTCCGATCCGAAGAAGATGCCCGAGCCCTTGTGGGGGGGATTTTTGAACTTCCCATCCGTTCCATTCTACCAAATCCGTTTCAGCCACGTCAGGAATTTGATGCTGAAGCATTGGAGTCACTTTCAATCTCCATTGAACAGCTCGGCATTGTTCAGCCAATCACCGTTCGTGCTACCAAAGGAGACGAGTTTGAACTCATTAGCGGAGAACGGCGCCTTCGGGCCGCAAAACTGGCAGGCCTGACTGAAATCCCTGCCTATATTCGCCCTGCCAAGAATGCCCAAATGCTTGAAATGGCACTGGTGGAAAACGTTCAGCGTGAGGAACTGAATCCCATTGAAGTTGCCCTAGGCTATCAGCGACTGGTCAGTGAATACAACCTTACCCAGGAAGAGGTTGCCAAACGCGTCGGCAAACAGCGGTCAACCATTACTAATTTTCTGCGACTGTTGCATCTTCCACCCAAAATACAGGTCGGACTTCGTGAGGGGGTTGTCACTCCCGGACATGCCCGTGCACTGCTCTCGCTTCCTGATGACCGCACCAAACAGCGAGTCTTTACCGAAATCCAGCGTGATCACTTGAATGTCCGTGAAACAGAGCACCGCGTCCGTTCACTCACAAAACAGCGCAAAACATCAAGGAAGCCCCCCTCTGCCTCTGCATTGCAACTCAAACAACTGGAAGGCCAGCTTCGCACATCTCTTGGAACGAAGGTCGCTATACAGCGCAAATCAGGGGAATCTGGTCAAATTGTGATCCATTATTTCTCGGACGAAGAATTATCTCGGCTGATAGAGTTGCTTGATCAATCTCATGACTGATGGGAGTACCAGCGATCAGGATCGTTGCCATAATGAATGTGTTCTGGTGGGGAGTCTTGACGCTTCCAGCTGCAGGTCAGACTGATACCACGATGACCAAATCACTTTCTGAGTATCGAGACCCCGATGTTGCCCTGCGTCGATCGATCGTTCCTGGATGGGGACAACTCTACAATGGTGAGGTGTATAAGGTGCCTATTGTGTACGTTGGACTCATTGCTTTTGCGGGCTCTGCCTTTTTGGTCAATCGCCGCTATCAGCTGTATCGTCATGCCTATCTCTTTACGGCACGGGTCAATCCTGATGGTTCACCCGTTTTTCCTGAGTATGAAAGTGACTATTCTCGACTTCTACGCGACTTAGAGTTAAGGCCTGAACAAAATCTTATGCCAGATGAAATAGTGGCTCGGCGCAACAGATTGGAACCTCAAATCCGTTCTCAGCGCGACGCTCTTCGCCGAAATAGGGATTTGCTCTATTTTGGTACGATCGCGTGGTACGGATTGACGATGATTGATGCTTACGTCAGTGCCCACTTATCGGAATTTGACGTAACGGAGTCCTTGTCGGTGCGAATGACCGGAGGACTGGATCACATGGGACTTGCTCTTACATGGTAATGCCTTATTGTTGCTTGGACGATTCTGCTGAACGCCTTGAATTGATGTATCTTTTGCCAGAGTTTTCTGAGTTTGATTTAGAATTAATCATAACTGAATGATTGAATTGACCGATACAATTGCTGCTGAGCCGCCAATATTTGAAAAAACACATGCCTTTATGGCACCCGGTGCTTTAGTGAGTGAGACGAAGAGTTCTGGTCTCTATCCCTATTTCCGGGCTATTTCCCATAATGAAGGGACTCGTGCCTTCATTGATGGGCAGGAGCTGATTATGGCTGGCTCCAATAATTATCTTGGACTCACCAGTGACCCCCGTGTCAAAGAGGCAGCTGCTACAGCCATTGAACGCTACGGTACTGGATGCACTGGAAGCCGTTTTCTCAATGGAACCTTAGATCTTCACCTGGAGCTTGAAGCGAAGCTGGCTGAGTTTATGCAAAAAGAGGCATGCATTCTGTTTTCTACGGGATACATGACCAATATGGGAGCCATTCAGGGAATCACTTCCAAAAACGACCTGATCTTTTCGGATAAAGACAACCATGCCTGCATTGTGGCAGGAACCCAAGTCAGCGATGCCAACTGCTGGCGTTATCGCCACTTTGACATGAAGCATTTAAGACGGCTTCTTCAAAAAGCCGATCAGGAGCAACCCGAATCAGATAAACTCATCGTCACCGATGGCGTGTTCTCCATGAGCGGACGGATTGCACCCGTCCCTGATCTGGTGAAACTTGCACAGGAGTTTGATGCGGCTCTAATGTTGGATGATGCTCATGCGGTGGGAGTCATCGGTCCTGGTGGCCGAGGATCTGCCGCATACTTTGGATTGGGGGATCAAGTCCCTCTCACGACGGGTACGTTCTCTAAAAGCTTTGCCTCGCTGGGGGGCTTCATCACGGGCGATGAAAATGTGATTGAATACATTCGTCACATGTCCAGTACACACATCTTTAGTGCCTCCATGCCTCCAAGTACGGTCGCCACCGTCTTGAAATGCTTGGAAATTCTTCAGGAAGAAACATGGAGACTGGATCGCCTCTGGGAGATTTCCAATTATATGAGGGATGGCTTCCGAAATGCCGGATTTAATGTATGGACAAGTGAAGCTCCCATTATCCCAGTGGTCATCGGCGAAGATGATATGGACACTGCATTCCAATTCTGGCATGACTTGTTGTATGAGGGAGTCTTTGTCAATCCGGTAGTCCCATGGCGCGGGGCCGTTTCGGGTGGTCTTTGCATCATGCGAACTTCGTATATGGCCACCCATACCGATGAAGACCTTGATATGATTCTGGAGGCCTTCTATCGTGTGGGACAAAAGCATGGGGTCCTGTCAAGCCGTGTAGATTAATGGGCTCCCCACCCTGTGTTGTTCGGCCAGTTCAGTCTCGGCGTGATCTGCGGCGTTTTGTCCAGCTACCCTATGATCTCTACCAGGGAAATCATTACTGGGTTCCCCCCTTGCGAGTAGATCAATTTGAGATGCTCAACCCCCGTAAACATCCATTCTATGATCATGGACGCATGCAGATGTTTTTAGCCTTTGATCAAAACGGGGATGTGGTTGGGCGGATTGCTGCAATCATCAATGGGATGCATCTCAAAACCCATAACGATCAAACGGGGTTTTTTGGTTTCTTTGAAACGCAGGAACCTTATGAGATTGCTGAAGCCCTACTCCATGCTGCCGCCACCTGGCTCCGAGGCGAGGGGATGCACCATATTCGTGGGCCTGTCAATCCATCGGTGAATGATCCAGCGGGCCTTCTCGTTGACGGATTTGATCGGATCCCATCGCTCATGATGACCTATAATTTTCCCTATTATGAAAAGTATCTTCTGCGGTGGGGATTTTCTCGAGTGATGACGTTATGGGCCTACTATATTCACCGAAAGCATGTCCTTATTGACCGTTTACGACGTGGTGCTACCATCGTCCATCGTCGAACTCCTGGCCTTTCTATTCGCACTTTGGATTTTTCTCGTTTTGATCAGGAGATCAAAATCATTCGCGATATCTTTAACGATGCATGGTCGGACAATTGGGGATTTGTGCCGTTTACAGAGCGTGAATTCCAGCACTTAGCAAAGGGGATGAAACAGATTATTGACCCCCGCATCTGTTTTATCCTTGAGAACGACGGAGATCCCGTTGGATTTACCATTAGCATCCCAGATATCAACCCTACCTTCCAGCGAATCCCTAACGGGCGACTCTTTCCGTTTGGACTTGCGAAGTTGTTGATCCTGACGAAATTTGCACGTGTTACTGAAGTCCGGGTACCTTTGATGGGGATTCGAAAATCGTTTCAGAGACATGCCCTTGATGTGATCGCCGTACTGGAAACGATCGAAAAAACGTCACAGTATGGATATATGGCTGGTGAGTTGAGCTGGGTTCTGGATGACAATCATGTTCTGAGAAACTTCCTGACTTCCATCAACTCGGTAGCCGACAAGCAGTATGCCATCCTTGAGGCTTCTCTCCATCAATAGCCTCAGTGGGCTCCGTCTTTACAGGTGATTGGTGATTGATCGTATTTTGATCACTTTCTTGCCCATCTCAGCGATGCATTGGAACCGACGGCCATCCCAGATGCCACAAAGTTATATAGAATGTCATGGACATCAAAGACGCGATTGGGTAATTGTATTTGAATGATTTCATCAATGGTACCAAAGAGTGAGGTCACAACAATCACGATCAGAAAACTCACAGGTATCTTTTGTCCACCCACCGACCGCTCCAGAAGTGCTGCATGGATCAGTAATGCAACCACACCATACATGATAATGTGAATGCGCTCTTCAGGAAAACTGATTTGGGAAAACACAAACCAGTAAACGAGAATGATTCCTGAAGTCACTCCCATCTCTTTCAGATTTGGAATTGACGTCATCCACTGAGTGACGACAGTCAAAAGAATGAGACTGGAGACCAGCACAAACAGATAGGAACCCCAGCCAGTGGATTCAACCATTAGAAACCAGTCTCGCACCACCCCAAGAGTACAATAGATGCTCAATAATCCAAGAAATGCGGTCACCCACAGACGTTTTTCACGCTTTGAGACAAAATTCATTACGTTAAGTCATATCCATGGCTGTACAAAAATATTGTCGGTGATCTCAAGGGGATACAATGAAAGTCATGAAGGTACGAGATTTTCTCATCATGACCTTGAAGGTGATCCTGCAAGATTGGATCACTGAGAGAGCTGTATGGGTGTTCATCTAGCAGTTATACGATTATAGTGGAAGTTGTTTTCTTTCAAGGATCCTCCACTTAAAATCCTACACCCTAATGATCATGCTCATTGTAGTCCCTATAACTGAGAGATATGGATGGTCATTCCATACATGCCGGCATCATTCTGACGATCACCATCCAGAGGGCATGAACGACATCTTCATCAATTGCCCTATCTTATTGAGAGTAAAAGCGTTTCAACCATCTTTCAAGGTGTGTTTGGCGGATACGGAATTCCAGTAGGACATCATCAAATGCTACTTATGGAGACCTTGTGAATGTCTTCTTATATGAAGATCCATTACGATTCAATTCTACCATGAAACGACAGATTGTACTTGCAAGCCGGAATGTGCATAAGATTGAAGAATTAAAACTTCTTCTTGATACCGCTCCTTTTGACTTTGTTAATTTGTCTGATTACCCCAATGCTCCATCGGTGGATGAAGATGAAACGACGCTGATGGGCAATGCCGCATTAAAAGCCCTCAGTGCTCAACAGCATACGGGGCTCAGTGCAATTGGAGATGATACGGGGCTGTTTATTGAAGCCCTTGATGGAAAACCTGGAGTACTTTCAGCTCGCTTTGCTGGAGACTATGCCACTGGAGCAGACAATTGTCAACTCGTCCTTGAACTCCTCAAACATGAATCCTATCGTGCTGCAAAATTTGTTACTGTACTGGCTTTAGCACACTCTGATGGAATATCCTATTTTGAAGGACATCTCAATGGTAAAATTTCGATGTCTGTCATGTCCTCCCATGGGTTTGGTTATGAACCCATCTTCATTCCAGACGGACTGAACGTCAGCATAGCACAGCTGTCCCGACAACAAAAGAATACAATCAGCCATAGAGCGGAAAGCGCTAAATCTTTGTTACGGTTCCTTAACACCTTAAAAACCTGATGATTGCTCTGATACAGCGAGTTCAAAGTGCCTCTGTAACCATCCATGGTCAGACATATGCAAGCATCAATTCAGGCTTGTTGATCTTCTTGGGAATTCACCCTCACGACACACAAGAAGAGGCGGACTGGATCATACGAAAATGTGTTCGCCTTCGCATCTTTTCAGATGAGCAGGGGCGCATGAATCTATCGGTCAAGGATATTGGTGGAGAGATTCTACTTGTCTCTCAATTCACACTTTACGGCAATGCCACCAAGGGCAACCGCCCCTCATTTGTGGAGGCCGCTCATCCAAAAGTAGCCGAACCCCTGTACGACTATGTTGAACGACATCTGTCTCATGCACTCGGCAAAACAGTAGCATCTGGTGTGTTTGGGGCATCCATGCAAGTGTCGCTGATCAATGACGGACCCGTAACTCTCTGGGTTGAACGGCCACCCAAAATACCTATGGAGTCATAGAATCCGTTATATCTTGATGCCCAGTTGTCTGCCTATTCCAAACCAACCGTCACCTATGCGGAGATGATACCGTTTCCATCTCCTCTGGCATATCTACATTTTTGACGTAGGTATCCAACCAGCGGGTGGTCTCCCAGAGGACATGCCCGACTGATTCGCGTGCACGATATCCATGGCTTTCGTGAGGAAGCATGACCAGTCGTACTGTCTTTCCAAGCCCTTTCAATGCCCCATAAAAACGCCTACTCTGAAGCGGAAACGTTCCTGAATTATTGTCGGCCTCTCCATGAATCAAAAGAATGGGTTCATTGACTTTATCGGCATGCATGAATGGTGACATGGAATAATACGTTTCGGGAGACTCCCAGAAAAGTCGCTGCTCTCTCTGAAATCCAAACGGCGTGAGAGTTCGGTTGTAGGCACCGCTGCGGGCAATCCCTGCCCGAAAGAGATCCGAATGAGCCAACAGGTTCGCGGCCATAAACGCTCCATAGGAATGTCCAGCAATGGCGACTCGCTGGCGGTCAACCACTCCCCTTTCTACTCCCGCATCTATGGCAGCTTGTGCATTAGCAATCAGCTGTTCTCTGAACGTATCGTTGGGTTCCTCACCCTCTAATCCAATCACTGGCATAGATGTACCGTCAAGGACGGCATACCCCTGTGTCACATAGGGAAGAGCACCCGAATAGCTGATGGACTTGAATCGGTAGGGACTCCCAGATCGCTGACCTGCATAGGATGCATTGATAAACTCTCGGGGGTAAGCCCAGATCAAAGTTGGTAGAGGACCATCACGTTCAGTATGAAAATTAGGCGGCAGATAGAGGGTCGACTTCAGGGGGACACCATCTGCCCGAACATACTGCAGTTCTTCCTTCGCTATCGTAGCCAATTCTGGATAAGGATGTTCGAAATCAGTTACTGCTGTGAGTGATCCCGTTTCAAGATTGCGAAGAAAATAGTTGGGTGGAGTTTCCTCCGATTCTCGAATCGTTAAAATACTGGTTTCATCTACAATGGCAACGGGTCGTTCATAGTAGGGAGCCTCACTTTGGAATAACGTCGTCATCTGTCCAGTATCCAAATCATACGTTCTCAAAAATGGGCGGTCTCCCTCTTCGGAAGCCCCAGTCCCAATCAGAAAAAGATGTTGATCCTGTATTCGAAGGACTGAGGTTCCATGATCGGTACGCTCCGTTTGAAAGCTGCCCGGATGACTGTAACGATCTTCGGTAGAGCGGTCAAACCCCACTTTGGTGATTTGGCCTGGATCCGATGGATTCAAAAAAGAAGTTCTTGTCTGGCGTGTTGACCACCAGATTTCTCGGACAATCGCAAGAGAATCTGATCCCCACTGAATTCCACTATAGCGCAGCGGCAATTTCACGAGGGAGTACGGGGTGGAGTCAAAAGGTGCTTCAAGCAGGAAGATTTCGTCTCTCCATTCTGCTTGCACTCCACCATCTCCATTATCAAGTGCCTCTACCCACATGAGCGTGGCAGGAGCATCGGATCTCCAAGACATGCTGCGGGGACCAATGATGGTAGATCCAAATGCAACGGGTACATTCTCGGCCAAAGGTAGTCGAGCGACTTCTCTGATCACATTACCTCCAGAATCATAGATGGTATAGCTATGTGCAAAACGGCTTGCAGGAACCAGATAAGAGAATGGCTGGTGCATTTCTCGCATCAGAATATAGTCCCCGCTGGGTGATGGACTGGGTATTAACGCCAGTCCTTGGGAGCCGATTGGGGTGATCTGACCGTCAAGAGTGAGATGGACAATCTGAGATTGCATAAACCAGGAAAATAACGCTTCATCATGTGGATTTGATAGCAAATCCTGATAGGTCCGTGCAGGTGCCTCTTCGCCAAGGTTTTCCTGAATAACGGGACCCTCTGGAGCATCAGGTGAATGCGGCATGGGACTGTGATCTTCTGGAACTGCTCGAACCAGAAGAGATTTTGAGTCTGGGTTCCAACGAACGCTCCCATACATTACGTCATGGATGGCAACATCCGTTAGTTTGGTTGCCGCTGCCGTAGATACATCGGCCACATATAGCTCAATCCGATCATCCATATCTACGGTAAATGCAACATGCATTCCATTCGGGGACCATGATACATTGCGGATGCCCCTCAATTCTGGAATCCCCGTCACAGGCCGTGCCGTAGTTGAATTCAGTGATTTGAAGCTCATTCCCACATACGAAGTTGCTCGACTTGGACCGTGAATCCTAGGGTTGATTCGCAAGCCTGCCAAACGCAGCTCAGGAGCGGAAATATCTGCAATAGAGGGGAGTCCCGACCGATGCAATAAAGCCATCAGGATACCATCTGGACTCAGACTTACATGAGGAGTTGCAGGCACATCCAAAAGACGACCCAGTGGATCAGGCGGTTGTTGATAGCTGGTTTGAGCGATTGAAGACTGCATTTGAACAGAAACCATCAGCAAGGTGCACAATGCAATGAAGAACGAATTCATGGACGATAAATAATGATTGGATGAATGAAACCTATCACCATCAATTAAGATTCTATGCCAAAATGAATCATTCTTCTCCATAAAATGGGAACAACCAACAGTGGAATGAGACCTCCTGCTATCTGGTTCTGGCCTGATAAGTCACCGATGATTCCAACAATTCTTACGTCCCTATAGGGTTCATTAGTTCAAATTGTTAGAAATCCAATGCATTATCGTATATTTGCAAAAGTTTTGAATTATTAGGCTACATTTTTCATCATTCTAACCACAAATATGAAGGCACGATTACTTCTTTACATATTTGTCCCTTTAGTTTTACTTAGCTTAGGAAGCGC
>JAPOUL010000168.1 GCA_026708685.1 Bacteroidota bacterium | reverse complement strand
TGGTAGAAGATTGAACCTCAGTGTAGAGCTACATAGTAGTCGTTAGCTCAAATGACACAACGTTCTGGTAATAGCCTCGCCATATCTATAATCCTTAAACAACGGTCTCAGTTTCATTTGGGATCATTCTTGATTGTTGAAGGAAATGACGACTATCTGTTCTTCAAAGACTTTGTTAATAATGAACACTGTAAAATTAATATTGCATTTGGAAAAGGCCATGTTATTGAAGCAATTAAGGTATTGGACACTGAATTCTTTTCTGGTGCTCTTGGAGTAGTTGATGCAGACCTTGATCATATTCTGGGATATCTAGCATCAAGTGGGAACATTGTGGTTACTGATACTGTGGATATGGAGGCTTTGTTGATTCGTTCCCCCGCACTTGACCGTGTTTTATTAGAATATGGAAGTGAGGATAAAATTCGAGAATTTGGAAATGATGTAAGACATGTACTGGTGGATGCAGCTACTTGGATTGGATGCATGCGTCTATACTCAAGGAATCAGAATTTGGACCTTGACTTCAAACGTATCAAATACAGCAAGTTTATTGATCCGAAAGTTCTGTCCATTAAAATCTCCAAATTTATACAACAGGTTCTCAATCATTCACAACGTAATGATCTTAATGTAGACAGTATTGTAGAGGAACTCATAGCTATCCGGCAGTCATGTGTCAATCATTGGCATCTCTGTTACGGGAAAGATATGATAGAAATTCTTTCACTTGGATTGAAAAGTACACTTGGTACAAAAAGAGCACAAGATGTCAGACCCGAAATGATCAAGAAATACTTACGTATGTCATTCCATCAGAATGATTTTCATCGTTCAACACTGAGTGATGATATCAAAAAATGGGAGTCACTGAATCCTGATTATCAAGTGCTTAAATCATACATGAAAAATCCTACACCCGATTCGGGTTAGTATTTTTCGGGTAGATTTTTCTGTCCAATGAGTGATAATATATGCACAACTCTTGTATTTGATGCGGCGCACTTATACGATATAAGTTGTAAAACCTACAAATTCGTTAATGTATTGATCCCAGTCCCTTCTCTTGCAGAATATAGACTGCCTACCAGTAACCATTAAAATGAAAACCACATCTAATGAAAACAGGTTGCCCATTTCATTCATTAGTCCACACAATCAACTCGTTTTCGCAGAGTAAATCGTCAACAAAAGTTCTGAATCATCAATGAGTTGGTAGTCTGGCTTTTTACCTGAAAGACGTTTACTTTCATCTATGATAATCCGAACTCCATCTCTTCTCTTGTCCATATAGCAATCTCTTCCTACATTACCAATTGACTGCGCTACTGGTGTCTCACCAAGCAGACTGGTCATCAATTCATTTCGCGTAGATTGGCGTAGGTGAATGGAATCAACGGTTATGGTGTTCGGCAAAGATCCAGGTGAGTAAATCTCTAAGCGATTATCAAACATGAAAAATCGGATCTTTGACCCATAAACAGAATAATCCCGATGAGCAACTGCATTAACAATAGATTCAAATACTGCCAGATCACTAAACTGAGGCCTTTCCACGCGATGAGGTATCTTAACAGCTCCAACAGTCTGGTTCTTTCTGAAAAAAGTCATCAAATCTTCAATCTGCTGATCCAGGGGGCCTCGGATCCTTTTCGCATCAATCTGAAAGGATCTGCTCCTATCCAGAAGAGTAGAAATATAACAGTGTTACTACTTCCAAGCATCCTGATGATGTTTCACTTGATCTTTTCAATCCACTAACGGCTGATAAATCTAGTCCAGATAGTTCTGGTATCGTAATTTTACAAGAGATGGGAAATTCAACAGAATCGAAAATAGCCATTTATAATGTACCATTTGATTCGGATAGCGATCTCGTGTGGCGAGAATTGTTGTGTTGAATGCTCTTAGATCGGAATGTGGTAATGATCTAACGATTGAATATAAAGATTTGGAAATGTCAATTACAGAAGAACCTTTGGAGACACTCAAAGATACATTTGAAGCAGCCCTTGTGATTTCATGGGAATTCTATGTATTGGAAAACACCGAAAAAATGACACACGGTGCGTTACAACCAGAAAACATCTCATGGAAACTTACCGACTTATTTAACAATGGCTCTATCAGTGCGAAAGGGTGTATCTGCCTTGCTGAGAAATGGATTCTCGCAAAGGAAAAGCAAATCATATTGTGTTAGTCTACCGAAATATAAATGAAGATTTATCCAAGATACGAACTCGTTTGAGTCAAGGTAGTCATCCCAGAGTTGTCCCAAGGAATTGAGCGATTATCTGGTTCTAATAATGGCAAAACTGGCAAACCCTCACAGAAAACAATTTGAACAATTCGTTTGGTGTGTTATCAGTCAAACCAAATATGAGGAGATTTAACAGGAAAAGTTAAGAGAGCTCGTTCCACACAATATCATCAAGACTGTATTTCAATCGCATGAATCATATAGGCTACAAAATACACTCTACTGTAATCAAATGATCTCTAAGGGCAAGGAATTAAGTCTATTGACGAATATATTCAAGCCTTCTAACATTGAGATAACCCCAACCTCTCTCATCTAAAGGGATTGTTTCAGAGAACTCATCCAAGGACTACCGTATAAATCACATGCTTCTAAATAGATTGACTATTTTTGAGAGTGGATTTCCCTGTACTCACTTCTCAAAAGCAGTGCAAATCCTCGGTTTAACCTATTCAAATGAGACTTAGTTACATGAGTCCAAAGTAAAGATCTGCACGGTAGCATGGTTAGCCATAGAGATCAAATGCGGGAACCAATGGGTATCATTTTAGTAGATTATCTTTAACCTAAGTGAAAATGGTTAAGTGTTACCCAAAGCATGAGAAGGAACTTGAGAGGTTCGTAGACCCTACGGGGGAACGAGGTGAAACTCCATATTTTCACGGACGAGCTGACATCATAAGTGATTTTGAGAGTATTCTATCGGATGCATGTATCTCTGGCAAGGGCACGATTCATCTCATACATGGTGCTCCTGGTGCTGGTAAGTCGGCTCTAGTTGGCGAGCTACAAAGAGTCGCCAATGCCCAGGGGTGGAAATCCGTGGAGATTGACCCTCCTGCTCTATGGGATATTGATATACTACGTGAATTCTTTCCAACCAAAAATATATTTCATAAGATTGATGCGAAGGTGAGGGCAGGAATGGGCATGTTTTCCATTGAATTAGGAGCACATAGGTCTTATAGAACTATCAGAAAGACACTACGATCTAGTAAGCGCCCCCTGTTACTCATCTTGGACGAGGCTCAGATGCTTGGTTCGTCAAATAAGCCAGTCGACACTTCGGCCATGGTTGCATCCAATGTGCTAAAGGCACTTCATAATGGAAAGATGGGGTATCCCATCATTCTCCTTACCGCTGGGCTAAGAACTACTTTGTCATCGTTAAAAGCATTAGACATATCAAGGTTTGGTGCCCGAAATAGGGTGGAGCTAGGTCCACTGAGTAAGGTATCTGCTCGTTCCGTGATTCATGATTGGATCGTCAAAGATGCAATGGCAAAAGGTGACCCGACCGAATGGATCAATGCGATTGCTAAGGAAGCAGGTGTCTGGCCTCGTCATGTCCATTCGTATTCGTGGAACGCCGCCAAGTATCTAAGAGAGAATGGTGGAGTCATGACATCAGAAGGGTTAAAGGAAGTAATGGCGAGGGGATGGAATGGGAGAATAAACTATTACGAGCAACGCATTGACGAATTTTATGTTGATGAGATAAAGCATGTGTCGATAGCCATCTCTGAATACCATGCAGGCGATGCTTTTGATCGCCTAGATGTGCTGGCACCTCTATCAAAAATCTATGGAGAGGCTGAATCCAAAGAACTTTTTGATCGACTAATTGAGAAGAGTATTATTCAAGAGAAAAGTGATGGGGGCTATCATGTTCCAATTGAATCAATGCATAAATGGCTTGTTGATACATACGTCAAGAGGAAATCTTAAGACATGGATAGGTGCAAGAAGGAATTGTCTGCCAAGCCTAAACAACAGGCGTTGACTCTTTTAAAAAAGATGATCAATTACTTGTTGAATCAAGGGACGGCCAGAGTAAAGAACATGATGGACAAAGTCACGAGCGGTAGAGATATAGGGTTTCTTCTACCCACACGATTCGTGAAAGAACCTGTATTTGATGCGGTGCACTCATGCGATATAAGTTGTAATACCTACAAATTCGTTAATGTATTGATCCCAGTCCCTTCTCTTGCAGAATATAGACTGCCTACCAGTAACCATTAAAATGAAAACCACATCTAATGAAAACAGGTTGTCTCATTTCATTCGTTAGTCCACACAATCAACTCGTTTTCGCCGAGTAAATCGTCAATAGAAGCTCAGAATCATCAATGAGTTGATAGACAGGCTTTTTACCCGAGAGTCGATTGCTTTCATCCATAATAATCCGAACCCCATCCCCTCTCTTGTCCATATAGTAAGCTCTTCCAACATCACCAATCGACTGTGCAACAGGGGTCTCAGCAAGTAAGCTGGTCATCAATTCATTACGCGTTGATTGACGAAGGTGAATGCTGTCAACGGTAATAGTATTCGGTAGCGAGCCAGGAGAATAAATCTCTAACCGATCATCAAACATGAAAAACCGGATCTTTGATCCATGTATCGAATAATCCCGATGGGCTACTGCGTTGACAATCGCTTCAAATACAGCCAAATCACTGAACTGAGGCTTTTCAACACGATAAGGCCTCTTCTCAGCTCCGACGGTCTGATTCTTTCTAAAAAATGTCACCGTATCTTCAATTTGCTGATCAAGTGGACCACGGATCCTCTTCGCATCAATCTGAAAATTAGAATTTTGTCTTTCTCCCCTATAACGTACAGCTTCAATGAATGCGTTGGGGAAAAAAATCTCAGGATTTTTGCTACAAAATAATACCCCAGCGACGGATGCGGTTATGGATTTATTTTCATGGGTCGCTAATAAGGAACGTTTTAGAAGAACAACATCCGTTAATTCATCCGAACGCGTAGTATATCGTTGCCATAAATCTTTACTTAAGTCATCTACGCTTGACCCAGATACAGGTTGCTCTTCAAATCTGATAATTCGTGCTTGACTGCGTTGTTGAAACATACGAGCAAGGAATTCTGGAGACATTTCTCGAACTGAACTACCTTGTCGAAAGAAATAACCTTCTGGACTCCTGTGAATAAAAATACTACGAGGAATTTCTATCTTAAATACAACCCGCATAGTACCTGTGGTATCTGGGAGTTTGATATGGAAAAATGTATATCTTACTGGCGGAGTTATACTATCGTTACAGATTTCATGGATGTAACGATCAACGGTTTCCAAATACTCAGGTGGAATTCCAGTGATCTCACGAGTCTTGTCATCCACACCTAAAAGTATTACGCCATTATTAGAATTAGCCATAGCAGCAATCTCGTTAGCTAGCTTATCACGCGATGGACCCACTACCTGATTCCCCCGGAACTTCAATGACTTCAGTTCAAACAGACTATTTTCTCCGAGCTGTATCTGCTGTAATAATTCTTCTTGATTATTGAACATGATGGGCCTTGAGTTGAATCCTACGGTATCGATCTTCAAATGCTCTACTTCCTCCCTCCATAATTGAACAGATCCTTTCTCTTACATTTTGATCTTGAAGACTTCCATAACAATTTTTGATTGATTCGCCATGGCATGGGGCAAGTGCTAAAATCATTTCAGAATCTCCGTTGACAACAATGTTGGCATTATGCGTTACTACAATGATCTGGCGATGACGCTTCATGCTTCGTAATTGAGTTACTATTAGATCATAGATCAATAAGTTATCAAGGTCATCCTCTGGCTGATCTAAGATCAGAGGCTCATCTCCATATGAAAGAAGAAACGCTAGGAGTGCGGCGGTTCTCTGACCCGGTGATCCTTCATCAATGGATAAAAATCTATCTCCTTCACCAGTTGCATTATATTGAACATCAAGAGAATCCTCAGGAAACCATGCCTCAATCCGATCGATCACCTCTGGATTGAGATGAGATACATGGCTGGCGAATTTTTGACCTACAACTATGTTATCCTTGTTACCCTTGGATAGATCTCTGATTATCCGTTTTAATTGCGAAAGCCTCTCTTCAGTGGATTCATCGCTGATATCTTCCTCTGGATAAAGATTTCCCAGTAACCCTTCCAGCCCAGGTACACCAATATCTTTGGAGAAAATTGGTTTCTCTTTTTGAAGTAACTGGCGAAATTCTTGCTCAGCAACATCCTTCGCTCCGTAAGGAATCACCTTAATTTTAACATATTGATTGTCATCCAATATACTCTTCAAGAAATCACTGCGTGATTGTGTGAGTTCTTTACGGAGAAGAATCATATCTCTTATCTGCTGATCGATCTGTTTGTCCAACTCCGCCACTTGCTTTCCATTTGCGATCAATTGATCAAGTTTGTCTTCAATCACTTGTCGGCGTTGAACAAGCTCACCGTAGCCATGGGTAAGTGAAAGACCTTCTTTATCCAGATTATCGTGAATAGACTGATAAGCCTGTTCTGCAGAAATAATACTCTCTTTCCACAATGAACTATCCTTTTTTTGCTTCCACTCATATAGAACACTATCAGCTTGATCGGCCAATGACCTTACTTGATTGGACAGTTCAGCCAATTGTTGATGTGCAGTTGTAATATGACTTTGTAATTCAGTGTCTATATGACTATCGCTACTCAAGATGAAATCTTCAAGGGAGTTGGGAACGATCTCTTCTGCAACCTTTCGTAATTTCTCACCAGTTTTCGTCCAGCTTTCCTCCCAATCTTCAACATTGCGATCTTGTCGTTTCAGAATCTGGAAATTCTTCAATACATCAGCATACCCTTCGTCTTCAAAAATCTTTAATCTGCGCTTGACATCTTCAAGGTCTCCTTTAAGTCTGGATTCTTCAGAAAATCCAGCAATCAACTCTCTTGATTTTGCACATAATGAGAGGAATTTACTCTCTGCAAGATTCCATTTCTCATCCCAAGAACGACGATTTACCTCTGGTGCTTCATCAATAATAGTCAATAGAGCAAGTGGCCTTTTTGCAAGATCAAAAATTTGTTTCTGACTGTAAATTCGAGCAGGAAATCGTTGGCTGATCTCTCCAACGGTTGGCTTCCATTTACCTTCTGCTACTTCTTCCGCAATGGGTTCAATGCATCCATCAGAATCCCACTGAACTCGGAATCGCGTGTTGTCTTTCCGATAAATAATTTTGATCTTGGTCCTTGCTGTAAGAAGACCGCCCTCCTTTCTACTTGAATATACCTGCTTATATTTTTCAAAATCATCACGTAAATCCTCGGGGATTTCATCCGTCCTTCTTAAAACAATGCGAAGCAACTCAATCAGAGTTGATTTACCCGTTCCTCTACCACCAATGATGGAATTCATCCATGGATTAAATCCAGCAAGGAACGGTGCTGAACGACCAAAGTAACGGGCATTTGAAACCTCAACTGATTCCAATATATTTTGTGCATGAGCATTAGGATCCTCATGTATAGCATCGGATCGCATCACAGACATTGGATTACCATCAAGCAGTGCTAAACGTAACCCCTCTAAACTTGGTGTGCCCATCTTAACCCAAGTAAATCGATTACCAACACTATTACTGGGTGAACTCTCTAAAGGATGATGACTATCAGATCCAACGACCACAGTCCAATCCGTTCTTCCTTCATTGTAGATCTGTGGCATCTCATAATCGGGATCCACCAACTCCATGGCAAAGATTCTAGGATCCGTAAGAACTTTCTTGAGGGTCGTCGCATCAGGACGATAAAAGAGTCCTTTCTTTTTATCAACATGAGCAGGAATCGCTATTCCACCGACAGAATTTATTTTCTCAACAACATCAGTAAATGAAAGACTTGTGACCGACGATGTAGCCCCCGGGTCACCTTCAAAGTTGACCTTACCTAAAAGAGAATATATGTCGGATGTCTCTTTATCGCATCCTAAAATTGCTAATAAATGAATCCCACCATGAACAGAAATTTCCACGCCGGGGAAAATATATAGGGGCCTGAACCCTTCAACAGAATTCGTTTCCATTAGGTAAAGTTCTTTTTTTAGAACATCAATCCACCTCCCACTATTATGATCGGTAACTGCAACGCAGTCAATCTCAGCTTCCATGTAATCAAGTAGCCAGTCTCTTGGTTCAAGACTTTTCAAACTCTCCTGATCTGGCCCTTTGCCATAATCATCTGACGCAGGAGTATGTGCGTGGAAGTCAAACTTCCACCAACGAGCACCTACCCAATTCCATTTGTTCATCTCAGGTATTCAAT
Organism: Bacteroidota bacterium; assembly: GCA_026708685.1. Classification (GTDB taxonomy): domain Bacteria; phylum Bacteroidota; class Rhodothermia; order Rhodothermales; family Bin80; genus Bin80. Next base: position 9,956 of record JAPOUL010000168.1, on the reverse strand, counting down.
ATGTTGAGGCTTTTGCAAAAGCCTCTGTTTCTAAACGTATCCATGAATGATCACATATCTTTCAATGGTTACCAACCAATTCAGAAACATTCAACCCTATCAGAAAACAAATCTGTCTAAGCATACTCAAATTCTTTCTTTAGGTTAAGTGATATTGGTCTTAGAGAACGATCATTGCCATATATCTCTTGAATGAATTGAGATTTTTTCATCGTTCGTTCTTTTCCCCAAGGCATTCTTTTCCTCACTGGATAACTAACATAAAGCCATCTCATCGCACGTGTGACGGCTACGAAAGCATTGTTTCGCTCTTCCGCTATTTCAACATCACTTTTTGCTCTGTAATCAGGAAAAATTCCCTCACACATAGCCATCATGAATACAATAATATCTTTCTCAAGCCCTTTCATGGTGTTAACTGTACTTAGCATGAGTGATTCATCTTTGGTCGTTTCTTGGACTAGTTCGCCAAGACTAAGTGCACTCTGAAAAGAATCTAATGATGATCCTAAACCTTTTTTCTTGAAAACAGTCCAGCATTTGTAAAATTCTTCTAGTTCTTCAATGCATATCTCAATCTCATGAAAATGCTCTGGTACAGTATGTCCAAGATCAATAAGCTTTTGATGCACAGACCAACAGAATTTAACGATATTAGGATCAGATGAGTTCATATCGTCTATACCCAATAGTAAATCAGAATAAAAACTCAGAAGAGGACGATCCGAAGACTGTATTTTGTTTGCAAGGTTCATCAGATGTGGTTGATCATGCCATTTTAGGGGATGGGCAATTTCAATGATATCGCAGATTATTTGTCTGTGAATCCAATCTTTCGGATTGAGCTTCAGCCTTATCCCACAATCTATGATTTTGCCAAGAGGTGATACTGGTTCAGTCATTCTCTCTGCCTGCTTTAAGAAGTATGGAATTGAATGATCGCAGAGAGAATCCCGAAGAATTGAAAATGCAAAACGATTTCTTGCAATGACCACCATCTTGTTGTAAGGTTATATCACCTTCAATTTCTTCGTGCTGACCGATCCATACTAACTTGTTGATCGTAGATATGATCCAATTAGCCTCTTGTAATGTATCAGGGTGAGATTCAATGATTACTTTTCCATCAAGAGCATATTTACTTGCAAACAAAGTCTGAGGTTAAAGATTGTTCGCAGTTTTAATCACTTTATGGCTACTACGATAGTTTTCCTCTAAAGTGTAACCATGGGCAGAAAAATCTTGGATGAAGTCTTCACAAAGAAAATCTGATGAAGATCCATTGAATCCATAAATCACCTGATTCGGATCCCCAACCATCATTACACCATGAACTCTATAGCCACATAAAGCTTTCAAAAATTCGTACTGAAGACAGTTAAGATCTTGTGCCTCATCAACACAAAGATACTTGTACTTCGCATTGTATATATCCGTGATCCAAGATTCTTTGAGTAACAGTTTTCTTGCGTAGTGCAAGAGATCGTTATAATCGATTCCACCACTGCTAAGCAACGCATCCTGATAATCTTGAAAGATGGTCCTTAATTTAGGCTTGTTTGGAAATCTGGTCAGTGTCTTAACTTCATCCAACAAATTTCTTTTTATGATTGAGAAAGCATTCATGTACTCTCGCAGTTCGGGTTCTATATCTTTATTGTCTTGATTTGCAAGATTCAAATACTCATATATATCTATCCAATCAGTCTTCAATGCATGGATGAATATATCCATCCGATCCTCATCTCTCTCAAACATTTGAATTGGCTTAGTCAATCCAATCATGTGTCCATAAGCTTGTAGAATTCGTATACAACAGAATGTATCGTTGCTATCCATGCTCATCTGATACTTCGTTACTATCAGACAAACGTACCTTCACTTCTTGGGCAGCTTTATTTGTAGAAGTCGCGGCAATGACTCCATAGCATTTGGTATTTTTGAGGATGTATCGTATTCGCTCCGTAAGGACCCGAGTCTTGCCCGATCCAGCAGAAGCCAGCACCTGTACAAACTCCGATAAAGGAGCCTCAACAATCCGTTTTTGAACAGAAGACAAACTCACCATGAGGCAGTCCACTGTTTAATCTTTTCAGATGTCTCAATAATTGCATGAGGGATCATCTGGATGGCATGCAATTTTTCCTTAATAATGCTTCTATCTTTTTGATATGACCTGTATGATTGAGGCACTCAATCAGATGATTTTACGCATAGAATACATTCATCCCTGCTTCATATCCATCGGTTAAGGATTGAGCCAATCCTCCTGCTTAGCTGAGCGAGACATAAGGTAGTGTACCAAGTCATTAGGATGAAGTTCCTCATAAAGAATCTTGTACATGGCTTCGGTGATCGGCATTTCAATGCGATGACGTAATGCCATCTGATACACAGCCTTTGTTGTTTTCACCCCCTCGGCAATCATATTCATGGAAGACATGATATGATCTAACGATTCCCCCCTACCAATCGCCTCCCCTAAATGACGATTGCGGCTATGGCTGCTGGTACAGGTGACTACCAGATCTCCTAAACCCGTCAACCCGACAAAGGTAGAGGGTTCTGCTCCTAATGCACTTCCGAGCCTCTGAATCTCTGCTATCCCACGAGTAATCAACGCTGCCCGTGCATTATCGCCAAAACCGAGTCCATCACTGATTCCCGAGGCAATGGCAATAATATTCTTGACACTTCCTCCAATTTCAACACCCAATAAATCCGTGTTAACATAAATGCGAAGTCGATCCGTCATAAAAATGTTCTGAACCAGCTCCGCACATGCTGCCTCGGTAGAAGCGGCCACCAATGTAGTTGGCTGACCCATGGCAACCTCTTCTGCATGACTTGGACCGTAAAGGACACCAAGATTTTTGTCTGGAACCACTGAGTTCATTACATCGGAAAGGACTTGCGTCATGGTCATTTCCGTGTCAGATTCAATTCCCTTGGATACACAAATAATGACCGTTTGATGATCGGCATACCTGAGTAAATCATAGGCCAGACTCCGTACTGCATGCGATGGAGTCGCAATGACCCAGTAATTGGAAAATTCCGCAGAACATGCAAGATCGGTATCGGCAGTTACCCCAACGGGAATCTCAGCATGGGTGAGATATTCAGGGTTATGCCTCGTTTCAAGAATTGCATGTGCAATCTCTGGGCGGCGAGCCCACAGGGAAACCCGATGGCCCTGCGAGGCAAGGCTTAATGAAAGTGCTGTGCCCCAGCTACCAGCACCAAAAACGGTAATCGCACATGGCATAGCGTCATGGATCATTAGATCTGACCACGACCACGCATGCCATGGGCCAACCTAAAATGTTTGATCTGATTTTCCGTTCCCTCTATCAGCCTGCGAATATTACTTCGGTGAGCATACAGAATGGCACACGCAAATAGAACACCGAATACAAGTAGACTCCGATCTAGCATCTCAATGTCAAACAGATACTTTCGTATGGCAACCGTCGTAGGAAACATGAACGCTGCAACCATACTCGCCAGTGAAACATATCGGGTGGACACTAAAATAATCGCAAATATCCCAATCACAATGAACATGGTCGTGGGAGTAATGGCAAACAGCACTCCCGCAGCCGTATTGACTCCCTTGCCGCCCCGAAATCGTGCCCAGATGGGAAACATGTGACCAATGATCGACGATATACCCGCTAATAAGCAGATGACAGATTCGACTTGCAGGAAAGCAGGCTGAGATGGAAGATCATCAATCCGTATGGAAGCGATCAAGCTCGCTGCTAGAAATCCCTTCCCCACATCAATCATAGTGGACAGAATCCCGGCTTTCCATCCCAAGACTCGAAAAACATTCGTCGCACCTGCATTGTTGCTGCCATGCTGACGAACATCAACCCCATACAGTATCTGCCCGACCCACACACTGCCGGGTATAGATCCTGCCAGATAGCTCAAAAGAACAATCAAAGATAGTGAGCCCATGAGTACATAGATGCGTCAAGTGAATGTTGCCGAAAGCAGAGAATCCAAGGGACTCTCTTACTGTATTGAACCAATGACGACGGGGGTTTCTTGGTGGGCGGATGCTATGCGATACACATCTTCGTACGCAACCGGAGGAGCAATGACAACCAGTCCAATCCCCAAGTTAAACGTTTCTCGCATATCTGATTCAGGAACAGCCCCCCGCTCTTGTATGAGTCGGAAGATTGGAGAACGATTCCATCGATCATAATTGATCGTGAGCTGAAGCCCATCGGGCAAAATACGACGCGTATTGCCCTCTATCCCACCACCCGTCACATGTGCAAAGGCATGGGCATATTCTTTTAATTCACGAATCAGTGGCAGATAGCACTTATGAACACTCAATAGTTCATCCTGAATGCTTTTCCCCTGTAGTTGGGGAGGTTTCTCCTCCAGGGAGAATCCGGAGAGTGTCCCCAAAAGAACTTTCCGTGCCAGTGAGTAGCCGTTAGTATGGATTCCAGAAGATGGAATGCCCCATACAAGATCTCCTTTCGTGACCTTGCTGCCATCAATGATTTTGTTTTTGCTTACAACGCCTACAATCACTCCAGCAAGATCATAATCGGTCAGGGAATAGAGATCGGGCATTTCAGCGGTTTCTCCGCCAATCAGTGCAATGCCAGAATTCTTGCATGCGTCAATGAGTCCTTTCATGACAGACTCAATGACTTCAACCGAAAGTTCACCTGCTGCAAAGTAATCAAGAAAATAAAGAGGTTCAGCACCACAAACGGCAATGTCATTGATGCAATGATGGACCAAATCCTGACCGATCGTATCGTGAACTCCAGCTTGCACGGCGACTTTGATCTTCGTTCCTACACCATCAATAGAGGAAACGAGGACGGGTTCAGGACAGTCCGAAAGATCCAACTGAAAAAATCCCCCGAAAGCACCAACATCACGGATCACTGCAGAAGAGTGGGTGGATCGGATCAAAGGCTTTAAGTGCTGGAACACTTGCTCTGCTTTGAAAATGTCTACTCCTGCGTCTTTGTAAGTCGTCATAAGTTGTTTGTCTTTTTACTATTTCTAATGCTAAATATACAAGAATTTTACAATTTTTGTAAAATCAGGGGTAGAAACAAAGATTTTACCATTATACGCGGTGATTGATTTTGATCGGTAACCCCTTCTTGATCGCCAATCCAATCATGACTTGTGTAAAAACAGTGAAGACAATCATTGATGAGTGGATGATGAATCATGAAACCCACCCTTTGGGTACCAGCGATCCGATAGAGAGAGCAAATAGACATAATAAAATAATAGGAGATCCTTGTGTAAAACTTCCTCAAATGTTCAGTCCCATCGCTCCAATTCATGGCGTAATGCGTCCGATGTTGGTTCAAGCGGCTTGACATCGGTGGGCATTTGATCCAAGTTGTCCAGCCTATCAACGGGTTCTGGACGTTGCCCCAGTGCATCCTCAATGGTCTCAGAAAATTTGGCAGGATGTGCCGTAGAAAGGACAACTACAGGATCTTGCATATGACGAACCGCCGAGAGACCAACTGCGGTGTGAGGATCAGCGATATATCCTGTTTCCTCGTAGACCTGCCGAATCGCAGCCAATGTCACTTCATCCGTACACGAGTAACCACGAATCAGGGCACGTATTTGATCCTCTGTCAATAAAGACTTTACGCGTTCAAAGTTACTTGGTCTTCCCACATCCATTGCACTGGACAAAGTACGGATGGAATCTGCAGATGGCTCTTCTCCCCCTGACAAGAAACGGGGAAAGCCATCATTGAGATTGTGGGCAGCAGTAAATTGTGTCACGGGAAGGCCTGAAAGAGATGCTAGAACTCCAGCGGTGAGGTTTCCCAGATTTCCCGAAGGGACACATACATGAGTTGACTCCCACTGACCCTGAGTGAATGCCCAGAAGTAATAGAGCATCTGAGGCAAAAGCCTCCCTATATTGATGGAATTCGCTGCCGAGAGTCTGAGTTTCTCTGGCGATGCCAGAAGTTGTTTGACCATTGCCTGACAGTCATCAAAGGTTCCATGGACGGCATAGGCCCGCACCCCATCGCGCCGAACAATGAGCTGCTTTTCCTGGGTGGGACTCACCTGCCCCTTCGGATACAGAACGGCAACGCGCAAATTGGGAAGATTGCAGAAGCCATCAGCGACTGCACTTCCCGTATCGCCCGAGGTCGCCACCAGAATGGTGAGGGGCTCTTGCTGAACAAAATGATTCATCCAGCGGGACATCATCCGAGCCCCAAAATCCTTAAAGGATAGTGTTGGCCCATGAAAGAGCTCAAGAACCCACGCAGGACCAACTTTTACCAGTGGAACGGGAAAATCCAATGCATCCCTTATCAAAGACCGCAGGGTCTCTTCATGGATCAGACTGGACACCCATGGATGGAGGATCTTCGTAGACATCTCAGGAAAATCCGTTGCGTGTTTCCATAGGCTGGGCGAGACATATGGAATCCGATCAGGAAGATACAATCCACCATCGGGAGCTAGTCCCTGAATCAAGGCCTCCGAAAAATCTGCGGTTGTTGATCGGCCACGAGTACTTACAAACTGCATTCCGAATGGGTCAGTTCGTGAACACCATCCATGTCTGCCATCGTAATGATCCCACGGGCCCCCTCTCCTGCTGCTTCTACCATTGCATCACGGATGATAGAGGTTGATTCAGCATCTTTGGCTACCGCAAACATGGCAGGACCAGAACCCGTCAATGCGACTGCACATGCACCCGCCTCTAATCCAGCGTCTCGAACGTCTTGATAAAAAGGAACCAGACTCGCACGTGCCGGCTCTACAATTCGATCTCTCATCATGTAGGGTGAGAGTGCCGCCCAGTCTCCAGTCACCAATGCATGGAGCATGAACACTAAATCACTGGCATTATGAACCGCATCTGTCCTTGTGACCGATGAAGGAAGAATGGTTCTGGCATCTGCGGTCAGGATAGATCGTTGTGGAAGAATGACTACCAAATGAAGATCTTTGGTAATATTGACGCGTCGATAATCAAGTGGGCTTACAGGTGATGTCAAAATAAGTCCACCCAGCAAGGATGGAAGTGCATTGTCACCATGAAGGCCCCCCCCACTGGCTAAGCGTTCAGACTCAAGGACTGCATAGGCCAGTTCTTTTTTTTCAAAAGGCTTCCCTAATAGCAAATTGACAGCCCAAGCACCGGCAGAGGCACTTGCAGCGGATCCACCGATGCCCGAACCCAGTGGAATCCCTTTGTTGATATGCAAATGGATTCCCCGTTTGTCTCCAGCTTTGGTCATCACCAGATGGGCGGCAGAGCCGGCCGTATTCGCACGAGGCTGGAGCGGTATGGGATCTGAAGATGTAATGGTAATCCCAGATGTTGAAGAAAAGCTTGCCTCCACAACATCGCCAATCCCCTTGATACACAACCCTAATGTATCAAAACCAGGCCCCAAGTTAGATAGTGAGGCTGGCCCGAAAGCGGCCACCTTTGGTTGCTCTGAATGAATCAATGGTCTATTCGTGATGTTCGTGATACAATGCAGATATCCCGTCAGGCATCGTCTTAGATTCCATATTTCACTTTCAACCGCCTCATGATCTTCAATGTATGCTCTGGCAGATCTTTCTCGTCGGCAGACAGTCTCTTCAGATCACTTGGACGATCAATGTCATACCACCAGGGTAATTCAGTGACATTTGAACCCGTCTCATAGGCTTTCACCAGCGTTTTAGCATACACATCTGATTTGCCGAATGTGATTCCGTCAAAAAGTCCATCAATGAATGGATTCATCCCCAAAAGATAATAGCCTCCATCTTCTGCAGGGCCAATAGACACAGAATGTACTTGGGTCAATGCCTCAAATGCTCGATCGATATAGCTGGAAGGCAAGGTCGGATGATCCGTCCCGATAATGACCATCCTCTGGAATCCTTCCTGAGCTGTTTCCATGAATGCATGCTGCATTCTCGGACCAAGTTCATGTCCAAATTGCTGGTGAACGGTTGAGCCAAAGCGAGGAATAGTGAGGGGCAGATCATCCGCCATATACAGGCGGACCGTCACCTCCAGCATAGAGTACTGTTTTAGGCTGTCTATCAGAAACGCCTTGTATAAACCAGCCGCCTCTTCGGGCGTGAGGAGCTTTGTAAGCCGCGACTTGACACGGCCGGCAATGGGAGATCGAGCGAATACGATGAGTGCTTTATCCTGCATCCTGACGATTTCCACGCATTCTTTTGACGACTTTGATGATAGCCTGTGCGGTGGTTTCAACGTCCTCCAGCGTTGTGTACCGTCCAAGAGACAGCCTCAGGGAAGCTCGTGCAGTGTCCTCTGGAAGTCCCATTTCCAGCAGTACATGACTCGGTTCAAGTGCACCGCTTGCACAGGCGGCTCCTGAGGAAGCACAGATCCCTTCTAGGTCAAGATTCAACAGGAGCATTTCTCCATCAAGGGGAACATGATCTCTGGGTGGAAAAGCAATATTCAGGATATGGGGGGCAGCTTTGGAGGGAGTATTGACGACCATCTGATCTTCCAGCGATTCAAGGAGCATCTCCTGGAGTTTGGTCCTCAGTACCAGTGTATCTTGTGCATATTCATCGCGATCTTCTGCGATGAGATCCATTGCAGCAGCCATGCCAACTGCACCTGCTACATTTTCGGTGCCCCCACGCCTGCCACGTTCCTGACCTCCACCAAACAACTGAGGAATGAACTCTACATTCTTGTCATTCACATAAAGAATTCCAATTCCTTTTGGACCATAGATCTTATGAGCCGATAGAGACATCATGTCCACATGAAGATCTACCACCGAAAGCGAAAACCATGCTGCGGCCTGGGCAGCATCTGTGTGAAGAATGATGTCATCATCATAACCTTCATATTCTTCACCGATTTCAGCAATCGGGTTGATGGCACCGGTTTCATTATTGACATAATTAAGCGATACCAAATCAGGTCCTAAGGTGATTGAGTTTCCGATTTGATCAGAATGTACTGCACCCGTTTTCAATTGTGGGGACAGACTGGTCACAAATAGCCCATATTTTTCTATTTCTCTGGCAGGCTCTAATATGGATTTATGCTCAATGGTTGAGGTAATCAAGTGGTCTTGTACATCAAGCACATTCAAGGCAAGATTATTTGCCTCAGTGGTCCCGCTGGTAAAGATAATATGTTCTGGCTTGACTTCCAGATGCTGTGCAATGCGCTCACGACTCTCTTCAATTGCACCTTTGGCGACTCGGCCAATGTGATGTGTGGACGATGGATTTCCAAAGTGATCCGTGAGATAGGGAAGCATCGCTTCCAGCACCTCTGGTGCTAGAGGCGTTGTAGCTGCATGATCCATGTATACCGAATTGACATTCGGTTGACGGCGGCCATTCTTCATGACACTGTTGTGTGAATATCTTTAAGGAAAATGAACCCGTAGATTGCAATGTAAGACTGACGGTTGTGAAAACCCCCAGAATACACGATACTCCCGGCATTATATACGTATGCACCTAAAAAGTTAGCATACAATGGCCAAATTACGGGCGGTTGACTACAAGCGTATCCTAATAATTCTACCCTTTTGAGTTTTACTGTCCTCATGAAGAGAAATTTCAGGTTCCACTCAATGGTGGACTTTAGTACATCAAGTTGAACCGAACAACCCATCATCCAGAGATTTTCTGATTCCAAGAGTTGGTATTTGAGTATTCTTCAACCTGCTGATGAGTAAACCTGAAAATTCTCAACATTTCCATATACGAAATCCCGTTTGTTATGTTGTAGGCTACCTGGGTTTATCCTGCAAATTCCACTCTGATCCAATAACCCCGTTTGCGTCACAAAGTCCATACATAACCGATGCAACCACTGTGGTTTGAGTATTCAACCCTTTTCTTTATGGGGGCTTCCGTTTTTTAAGTGGGTGAAGCACGAAAAAGAGGGTAAACGATCCGTG
>JAPOUL010000022.1 GCA_026708685.1 Bacteroidota bacterium | reverse complement strand
TGACCTGATAGATACGCAGGTAAACGTCATAAAAAAACGTGGTTGGAAATTCAGGCTAGGGTAAGAGCACAAGCTACATGCCCGGTTTTCATTAGACCTATAAGCAACCAACCAAGACTATTCAAACCTCTGCTCCCATGATTACTCCACTGAACTTAGGAATCAAGCTACCTACTCATAAATTGAGTGAATCGAAATGGTTTTACAAGAATCTTCTCGGATTGCAAATCACGAAAGAAACGAAAGAAATTGTTGTCTTTGAGCAAGGACTGTCCCTAGTCCCAGATGCTAATTACTCTACATCCCAGTATGGTGGTTCAAGTGTCCGAACCTTAGTCTACTTAGAGGTTGTAGACCTTGAAACGCTATTTTATAGATTAAGAGATGTTGGCATCAATATCCTGTCTCCACCATCGCCATGGAATAACTCAAAGAGAACCTATTTTGCTTGTAACGATCCTGATGGAAACATCATTGAAATATTTTCCGCTAAGGAATCTTCAATAATTCCGAAAGTTCCTGTTGGTTACGCTGGTGGTTTTCAGTGCGACTATCCAGCATAGATGGTAAACAGAAGGCAAGCTATTGACTGCATATGGCGTTAAGCATACACAATAACGAAGTGTTGTGGGTAGTAATGATTATACAGTATCTGTCGGATTAATGAAAATTTTGGGCTGGCACCGTATAGATTTTGTTTTCATTTGCAGCGTGTAGCAATTAGGTTGATAAATGTTGATCTCCAACTTGAGATGCCTTCTGGATTCGCATTCTATATTCCAGAACTAATTCATTCTCAATTTGGAGCAATTTGAAAATTCAATCATTTAATCGCATATTAATCCATGAATTTGACAACTTTAGGATTCGCTATTTTAGAAACTAAAGGGTTGCATTTTTTATTGGCAGATTTTGTGACAAATTCCATGTTTTACAGATAGGATTCGTAGATTATATAAGGCAGAATTATTCAGAAATGATATTCTGCTAAGATGAGGATGATTGTATTCAAAGAACATTTCGTATGGATACTTGGTTCTGTTTGTGGATTGTATACTTAACGAAATGCTTGAGGATATCTTTTGAAATAATGGTCTAAGCAATTCATATTGTAAAGGGTCTTGTACCTGAGGTGATTATAGCGTAACCTAAATTCTTTTATGGAACATTGATTATAAACATTCGGTAATTATTTGTTAAGATCATGAGAAAAGTCATCCAAAACGAAGAGTATTAACAACTTTACAAGTTGCATGCTGAATTTGCCGATAGGGTGAGTCAGAGGCGTGAGAGGGCCAACCAGTTGTATACTGGACTTCTTACTGGACTCATGGTGGTTGGAATTGCCTCGTTACGATTGGCACCAACAGATGAGCCTATCAATATGGTTTTATTCTTGGGGTTGGGAATTCTTGGTGTGATTCTTTCATCGTCATGGTTGATTATCATTCGATCATATAGGCAGTTGAATACCGGGAAGTTCAAATCTCTTCATGAACTTGAAAAACAGATGTCCTATCCATTTTTCACCCGCGAATGGGAGTTTCTTCATCAAGGGAGAGATTATCGTAGATACTGGAAATTGACAGTTGTAGAAACTTTTCTTCCAATGACATTCTTCTTAGCATCTCTACTATTAATTCTTCTGTATTGGATCATCTAAAATAGAAAAACAAGTGCTTAACCAAGAGGAGATAATCTTTAATCTAGCTGTGCAATCGGAATAACCCCTATAATGAGTCATCAATTCAATGGATAAGGCTTAGTCATTAAGTAGTATTTTAGTACGAGATACTCAGTATGACGAAAAGGACTTAAGTTCAACATCTCAAAAACTTGGATATAGAATTGATTCTCCAACCACTTGCCATCTGATTGCAATTTACCTCCCTTGTACCTTTAGTGACTTGCATTATCGTGTTATTGGAATAGATAATGAACCGTAGAATTCTTGACATGATAGATGGTTCTCGTCAAAAAGCCCTTGAGCAGGCTCAGTCCATTCAGATTTCGAATGAACTTATAACATTTCCTTTGGATGCAGATCATCAACTCATACAGAAAACTGCATTCTATCTTGAGATTTCAGTAATGAGCCTCATTGAGAATGGTTTACCCAAGGAGGATGAGAATAGAAGGGAATTGAGAATTGTCGCTCGCAATGCTTTTCGATTACTCAGAGCTTTACCTAGGCCTGATGATCCATTACAGGGTGGACTATTCGTACTGCGCACCTCTGCCTTAGCAGTTTTAGGTGACAAAGGAGTGGATGCTTCCCGTTGGTTTAGAGAAACTCATTGGCAAGAATTACCCATTGATTCAATGGACTGGATGGAACGTACTCGGGCAACTGTGTTGGATGTATGGTTTAGGCTTATTCGAAAGAATGGGTGGAGTGATCAAGATCTTGTTCTTGACCGAGTATCCAGTTTGAGAGACATGCAAGCAATACAGTAGATCTTTCTCTACTTCGCCTTTTATCGCTCCAAACCTTATTTACGTCCTTTATATCCTTGTCTGTTGTCAGGTTTGACTCTCTATACGATCATCGTTGGATTGTAATCAATCATATATTTGATTTGGCAGTTATATTATTTTCAATAATAACTTTGACTTTTATCATGAATACTCCACGATTTACCTCCGACGCACTGGCTCAGGTCTACCCCCCCTTTGAGATCTTTCCGTATGCAATTTTATGTAAGTTCAATCCATGTGAGGATGATTCATTTATCAAGTTTGATGTAGGCATTTGTTTTTTGAATACAATGATCATGATTTTGCCTTATGTGTGGATTGCTTCTTTATCCAAGAGAATGTGTATTTATAGCGAAGAGTATTTAGCCGTGTAGCGGCATGTTTGAATGAAAGAAGACTGAAGAAAGGCAGACATGGGTCATCATAATCCGAGATTACTGCATACACGACGGTAAAGTCTGATGGATTAAAATTTTCATTTGATGTAGGAATGATTGATCTATATCCAGTTTGTCCAGTTGTATTTTCTTCCAGTTTGATTTTCTCTCGAATCATATCCCGTGCCAGACTATTACCAGCCAAGACCTCTGCAGAGATAATCCCCTGACTGAACAAATGACTCAGGCGAGATAACTATGTCTTGCTCTTAACATGGATGATCTCTTTATTCTGACTGATTAAGTCACAGACTTCAATAGTGGATGTAGCATTCGTTGGTCTAATGAATTTTCGATCCAAGCAAAGTAGGCGATAACTGTCATCAGAAGCAATGCGAAGATTATATTGATTTTCGTTTTCATCGATATTATATATTCAGATGAAATTGCCCACTAATTCAGATTCAAATTGCCCACTTGAACAGAGAATTGTCAAGATTCTCCTTATCTTTGGAGGGTTTTTTGATCAGATGAGCGAATCTACACCATTCAATGTGTGCTGAAACCGCAATTTGAGATGAATAAGGGGAGTTCAAGTGAATTTGGTAAATGACAGGAATTCCGCTTTGAGAAACCTTTTCAGGATCAAAGAATAGATCTCGTAGTTGAACGGGTTATAGTTTCTTTTTTTAAGAATTATTACATACAAAGTATAGTGATTTCATGGATACTTCAACTTTTCCAAAAGGACGCGTCAGAATAGCAACTGTGTTGCAGGCTGCTGGCAAAATCGTAGGTGCTGATGATGTAGTGCAGTCCTTGAATGTCGATAGAACAACCGCCTCTAAACTACTCTCCAAGTGGTCTAGTCAAGGCTGGTTTAGACGTGCTGGTGCTGATGTGTATGTTGCAGTTGATCCTGCATACTTGAATATTGGACAGGTATTGGATGATCCATGGATGATTGTTCCCGCACTTTTTGATCCTGCGTATGTAGGAGGAAGAAGTGCTACTGAGTACTGGGGACTAACAGATCAGATCTTTTTGGATACTGCCGTCCTCACTGGAAGATCTCTACGATCCAAACATATGGAAACGATTGGTTTTCGGTACACTCTGAAACACATTCATCCTTCCAAAATTTTTGGACTTGACTGCGTTTGGTTTGAAAAAACCAAAGTTAATTTCTCAGATCTTCATCGAACGATACTGGATATCCTTCATGATCCGTCATTCGGAGGTGGGATAGAACATGTAGCAGAGTGCTTTCATTCCTACTTAAATCACGAAAAAAGAAATGATGAAGTATTGATTTCCTATGCAGAACGATTTGGTAATGGAGCTATCTTTAAACGTTTGGGGCTTTTGGCTGAACGAGAGTCTGGCACGTCGTTTCTCGTGAACGAGTGCAAAAAGAGAATGACAAAAGGAAATGCAAAATTATGGCCTGATGTTGAGTCTCACCGCCTTGTCACGCGGTGGTGTCTGTTCGTTCCTGACTGGTGGGATCATCCTTGAGGACTATGATCAACAAAATTGAGCTGATCAATATTTCAGATGTTCGCGGGCTCCGAGCACAAGTAGTGGAAAAAAACTATATCATTGGTTGGGTTTTGGCGGGCATCTATCAGCATGAGTCATTGAAGAATGCATGGATCTTTAAGGGCGGCACTTGCTTAAAGAAATGCCATTATGAAACCTATCGTTTTTCAGAGGACCTTGACTTCTCGGTTACAGACCCCTCTCACTTAAATGAGAAATTTCTCGTTCAAACCTTCACCGAAATCTGTGATTGGCTTTTCATTCAATCTGGAATTGCATTTCCTGAACACCTTTTGCAATTTAGGATCTTTAAAAATTCGCGAGGTTCAGAATCGTGTCAAGGAAAATTGGCCTATAGAGGGCCAGTTGGCCCGAGTACTGGATATCGATCACTTCCGCGACTGAAGATTGACTTAACGTTTGATGAAAAAGTAGTGCTCAAACCAGTTTTCAGGAATGTTTGTCACGAATACAGCGATGGCTTGTCAGAAAGATCCGCTTTATGCTATCCTATCGAAGAAGCTGCTGCTGAAAAAATTTGTGCATTAACTCAGAGATCAAATCCCCGTGATCTTTACGATCTAATCAATTTATTGCGTAGTGATGAGGTGCATACCGACGTAGAACTTTTACAAGACGTACTCAAGAATAAATGTGCTCACCGTTCCATTCCAGTTCCTACTCTCCAAAGTGTGATGGCACAAAAAAGTAAATTTGAACAGATCTGGCCGCACATGCTGAGCCATCAACTTCCACAACTCCCCCCGGTTGCTTCTTATTTGGAGGCATTACCTGAACTATTTGACTGGATTGAACATGGAACGACCGTCTCCCTCATGCCCATTGACACTAACAACCCTACACTTCGACAGCAAAGCATAGACATCCAGATTGATTCCAACATTCAAAAATATCTAGAATCCATCCGCTTCGCGGCAGTGAATCACTTATGCGTTGATCTCTGTTATCAGCAATCAATCCACCGCATTGAACCTTATTCCATGGGTAGTACCACAAGTTCTGAAATTATTCTTCATGCCATAAATGTCTCAAGTGGAAAACACATCACTTTTCGATCCAGTAAAATCCAAAATGTGACGATTACACAGCAGATCTTTCAACCAAAATATTGTGTAGAGTTGCGCCCACTTCTCCGCTCTCAGGATGCTTGACCACCTGTTGTATGTACAATCATTGTTGTGTTATCATTTGAAAAACATTTTGTCTTTCTTTATCCAGATAACGACTATATCACAGTGAAGGATATTCCAGTAGGAGCATAAGATTACATCGTCAAAGGCAAATCTGCCATTGCATGGGCCTTGGAAAGACGAGGTTGGAAATTGACAGGAAAAAGCCAAATCATCAATGATAAGAATCGATTTGCATTGAAACCATAAAGGATCCTGCATATCCGCTCTGATTACTTGCAAAAATGATAACCGTGAGCATGGAAACCATCAAAATCGAGCATGAACTTCGGAAATTGAGTTTTCTTGATCAATTCAGCGAAAGGAAACATACAGGTGTTGCCCAGTCAGTTATGGTGGTTTAAGCAGATTACTTCTTTCCGTTGGTGGAGATTGTCAATGATCTAAGCAAATAGATCCAGGGGGGATCTACGGCAGAGCTCATGTACTCCCTGAAACCAAAATTATGATGATGAACCAGCGTGTTTTTCTTGAATCGGAAAACACAGTCATTTAGAATTAATGTCTTAAACTATTGATGAGTAGGACTTTTTTGGTGAATGAAGTACTGATTGCGGCGAGTTGACGGATGGTGCGTATCGTGCATCCATTGAAGTGATTTCAGAACAATTACTGCCAAGTTAAAGTAACACTATAAGTTATCAAAATCTGCTCAGCCGTATGAGTAGAGATTATTTTTCTTGATTGACACAACTCAACCAAATGAAAAGTTACATTGATACCGAACTTCATGTGGAGCCCAGAATTGAGAATGCTGTTTGTCATGAGGATGTGTTTTGTATTCTGGACGAATTTGGCTACAACAAAATTACAAAGCGTCTCAGATATCTGCATGAGATCACTCAGCCGTATGATCCAGATGATCCTCCGATGGATCTATTATCACTTAAAAAATTTGGGTCATTTTTTATCATATTCAGTGCTTCATTACCGCCTCCTTTGATTGGAATTTGCCCAAATATCTGTCTACAGGCGGAATGGCATTCAAAAATGATGTCTGCTGTGATGAAATTCCTGCCAGATGGAAGGATACGATATGCTGCGTTGATTGACAGTCAAGATCATTCGCAATCAACGCAAGCAACCGATTCTCGTGAAATTGCACTTCAAGAAATTCTGCCCTATTTCCATTATTACTCTCAACCTGAATGCGAGTAATATAATGAAGACAATGATCTCCCATTTCTGGCATGTTTATCTCATCTGGTTACAAATAGGCAAAGGTCCAATAATGTTTCCCTGAAATAATCCATGCAACAACTTCACCTACATGGTACGAAAGAAAAAGGTGAGATTCTCCCGCATCCTGAGAGGGTGGGAGCTGCTAAAATTGCGTATGTCAAGACGCGTGATATCCTTACGTGTACCTCTGGCTTCCTAGATGCCTACGACTATTCATTGAATCCTTACTCTGGCTGTTCATTTGGATGCACTTATTGCTATGTAGCCTTTTTTCCAACATCAGACGATGAACGCAACCGGTGGGGGTATTGGGCAAAGGTAAAAGAAAATGCTGTGCAGTCCTTGAAAAAACGAAAATCCGGGTCCTTGCACAACAAACGCATTTATATGAACAGTGTAACCGATCCGTATTAACCAGTAGAGAGGAAGCTCAATGTAACGAGGCAGTTACTAAAATCCTTTCTCAGCACCATCGTCCTAAACTTGTTGTTCAAACCAGAAGTCCAGATGTCATACGCGATATTGATGTGTTGAGAGATATTTCAGACCACGGTGATCATGTTCAAGTCAACACTACTGGAACCACTGATGATGAAGATGTGCGTTCCCTGTTTGAACCATTGTGTCCAGCCAATAAGAGACGTTTGGAAGCCATTGCAGAAATATCCAATAGCGGCATTGACGCATGCATTACCATGACACCACTTCTCTGGGTCAGCAATGCTCACCAGTTTGCAGAGGATCTCATCAGTACGGGAGTTCAAAGATTCATTCTACAGTCCTTTCACTTGACAAGGGGAAAATTTACTGCTGGAACGCGAGAGCTTGCTCTTCAAAAAATGGGTGAGAAACTTCAATGCAGTTCATTTTCAAGTTATGAAGAGCACTATGAGGAGGTCTTTGAAGTATTGAAGCATAGGTTGAGTTCCTATGGATCGGTTGGGGTAGGGAAGGATGGATTTTTGCCACATTTCAACACACATGTTTCCACAGTGAAACGTTTGTAAGTGCGTGTTCACATAGAGTTTACATAGTTTCTGAAGTACGGTTAGAACCAACAACTCTCATCCATGCTGTTAATCAGGTTCAAGTGAATGCATGGTTAATGCATGAAAGATTGTAAGTCAGAAAGCACGTTTTTTACTGGAATTTTTAATGATTTATAGATGCCTTTCAACACCGTTATTTGATCATCGGTCACATCACCATCAATCGTAGCGATTCTGAAAGCTATCTCCACTGATGATGGGTAAAAGAGACTCTCAGGAGTCTTCTTAACAAGATCTCTGTACCACTGAATTGTCGGCCAATAATCCCGCATGATACGAAGGTTAGCGTTCAGCCGAATCCTTTCTTCTTCAACCAAGTGCGTAGATTGGACATAACTATCGAGAATCTTGACAGCATCTGGATGGATAGGCTCTCTTGCATGGCCGACGATAAATCCAGCCAAGAGATACATGATGGATTCTTGATACTCATTGCTCATCTCTGTAAGCCATGGTTGATCTTGTGGAAGTTTAAATATAGCGTAGGGAGTATCAAAACTAGAGCCTTCCCATTCATAGATGGGATCTGGCGCCATACCACATGAAAGAATCTTTAGAGATTGAGAAACCTTCTTAACTTGTGTGGGATACAGTCGGAAAGTCTTATCCAAATTGAGAACCTTTAGTAAATCAATGATTGGAATATCTTCATTAGAGGACATAGCTTCTTCTACCATGATCTTGAGTTCCTTCAATCCGGGTGGCAGACAATATGGTTTGATACGTTCAGGAAGTCGTTTATATGCGACCAATGGACTGTATCGATATTCATCAGTGGCCAAATATCGGCCATAATCATAGATGATTTTCGAAGCCTGATCAATCAGCTCAATCGCCTCTTCATTTAATGAAGAGATAGTAGAGAGGTCTGGAATCTTCCCCAAATGACGTAGTAGATCCACCGTAAAAACCTGCTCATGTGCTTCATACTTGGGGTGAATTTCTCCTGTTACCATAGGAATTGGGAGTCCATCTGGAAACTTTTTTTCAAACAACTGACCGAGAATAACAAGAAATTCGGAAAGTGCCCTTTCAACAGGTGCTGGTAGTTTTTTGCCAGAGCAGAGCAGATAAAGAACCAAAAACCACTGATGATTCAATGGCTGCCCAGTCTCCATCTTATTCTTCATTGCAACCCCAATATCCAGAGGTGTTTTTCCACCCATTTGAATGTCTGAATAGTGGGGTTCAATCTCCGCAGCAGGTAGGCGAATTGCGTTTGCAGTGTCGATAAATTTCGATAGTAGTCTTTCAATGGTTCCACCGAGATATTGACCTCTGTATTGTTCTAATAATCGTTTTGCCTCAAAAAGAAGGGTGTCGCATTCCTGCTCTGTAGGTGAATCAATAAAAAATCGTCGTTCCAACCCCAAGATATAGAGCAGGATGTAACCTTCGTGAAATCCATCAGCGGAGCGATCAGTCGCAAGCCATTCAAGATAGATTGCTCGTTGAGTGGTGTCCATTGAACCATATGCCCATGGCTGTTTGCTCTGCCCAATTTTTGGGTTAATTTTGCTGTTGAATTCGTCAACTGGCAAATCTGGATCAATCACAGAGTCATCATATTTTCCAGATATACCGTCTACTCTCGTGCCGATATAAACCATCCCCTGGATCTCACGCCCAGCTATGGTCACTGTCTGATCTGCTGGAATCCAAGTATCATCAGGACATATGGTATTGTTATTTTTTATAAGAAAATCTCTTTGATCTATCAACATGAATCTTGAAGAATTTTGAATCTTTGTGAAGGCACCTCACGAATGAAGCGAATTGAAGTTATACGAAGAGGATTGCTCTTTGATGAAGTGCACAGAACTGCTAGTACCCAATATGGATATAGAATTAGCGAGATTCAAAGGACGAATACATTGGGGGCAGGGGAGAGATCAGAGAGTGAAGCGGTAGGGGAGGGAAAACCAGAATGTGAGTATTGTCCATTCATTTGAATAGGCACATTCTATACATGCACAGAACGTGAAGATCATGATAGCAAGAGTCAATTTACCTTCGTTATGCATTGAATGTAATCCATTGAGTCCCAGACTCTTGCTAATGATGATCAACATAGTCTTGAACGATTACTCTTTCGTAAACAGTTTATAGCCTTCCGCAAATTTGATTTTCAGTCTATTCGTAGTGTGACCCTTCTGACCTCATCCGAATTAAAAGCAATGAGAAGTCATCTTATTAAAACTCGTGTTGGTATGTCAAGATGCGATGAATATGTGTATGATCTTAGAGGAGTTGTAGTTCTTGATCTTTCCTTATCACATTTTGTGAGAACCTTGAAACAAATGACAGGACAGAAACAGGTTGACGGACAAACAGACTCAAGCCTCTTGTCTATCTCAAAGTAATGTGATGTGTCTGAGGCAAAACCATCTACGCATGTCACTTGTAATGAAGGTGATCTGATACCATCGGAAAGTGTGCTTGAGGCTATCATTAGCTCCAATCTGGTAGCGGCATCCATTATGCAACCATGGACGAGTTCTTAGCTGATCTTCATTCTTGGCCTGGTCAAGTGACTTGATCAGCAATCTTCAAAATGGACTGCCGTCCTTACGTTCATTGGATATAGATTCCATCCAATCAATAAGAGATGAAATTGAGTGGAGCGTTTTTCCTGATCGTTGGCTGGGCTTGTTTCATGGTGATCCGAACTTTGCTCGCAGGCGGATTTTTTCCATCGGGTAAAATCTCCCGAGAAATTTGATATTCCACACGATCGCTAATCCCCAAATCATTGAAACCATCACCCACAACCGAAGAGTAGTGAAAGAAAATATTCTCTCCACCATTGTCAGGGTTGATAAAGCCGAATCCTTTATTGAGTGTGATAATACTCCCCGACAGCCATGACTTTTCTTCATAACTTGTCTGAGGGCTCGGTGAGCTGTTGATGTTTAGGAAAAGGTTGTTGATGCTATGATCGTCTTTTCGGGAGCGTTTATCAATTTCATCATTCATCATCACTGCATAGGTAGATTCATCAATGAGAGACTGGGCAGTCTTCGTCTGACGCTTTTCCTCTCGCTCATCAGTGTATTCAAAATCCCAGGCCAGGAGCATGACGCGTGTGCCCAGAGTATTGAGTTTTCGCACCAATGGAACAAAGTCTCCATCGCCTGTGATCAACACACATACATCGTAGCGTTTATAGATTGCAAGTTCAAAAGCCTCCAGTGAGAGCCATACATCAATACCTTTTTCTCCATGCGTTGGATTATGAATCAAAGTGAAATGACATGTGACCCCCTCGCTCAAAAGAACATCTTCAAAGCGACGTTCACTTTCCAGCTTGCCTCGATCCTTGGCTATATTTGAAATTAAACGCCCCCTAAAATAATGGGCATCAACAATTTGGCAGTATCTGGCATCGGTATGCTCACACTTTGCGACCTCCTCTCTTAAAAATGTGTGGAGTCCTGAAATCGAAAGCCGTGCCTTGCGCTCATGATTATAGAAATAATAATCACTTACATGTTGAAAGTATCTCCCATCGTAGTAAATTCCAATACGAGTCAGGCGAGAGTCAGATGCAATCATAGGTAGTGTAGATGATAGTAGTTTTGCTGTGGTACTTGAAATTTGCCGAACTGTTTCCAATGCATATAAATTATCTCAAGACATTGGTAATATTATCATCAATTGACTCACATCCTAAGGACCCATGCATTGAATTGCTGCGAATGGATGATTTGGATTTTGATGTATATAATAAAGATTCTCTTGTTGCATCTCTGACGGTTGTTTCTTTCATACAATGATGAACTTTAAGCCCGCCATATTCAAGGATAGAATGCTGATGTGAAGAGTACAACTTGAATATCACGAAAAATCACCAAAACAGAATCTGCTATTGTTCTATGATCAGTTACCTAGATTCATTGACCCGCGAGATGATCCCAGATTCGTGTTTATAGCCTGCTATTTGATCTTCATCCAAATTTTCAACACTGATATTCGTTTGTAATCATCAACATTCATCATGAGACTGCCGGCTCAGATCACTTGAAACCAATCAAACATCTTGACGTATTCAAATTAGTTGGAGTTTATAATCAAAATATCCACGAAGTTAAAGATCAAGATGAATTTTATCTCTTTCGGAGGTTACAACAATTCTCATTAGATCATCACAACTCAACATCTCAATTTTTTCATCATGCCCATATTATCATTTCCCATCAAATTTTCACGATTCATTGCATGTATCGTCATGCTTGGTTGTATAGGATGCGGTTCGTCAGATTCAGACATCGTTGATATGGACTCATGTGTGAGTCTTGTTGAACCTGCCGAATCCACTGAGGTTGTGACACTTCATAGTGGTCCTGCTCTATGGAACTCTGGGGAAGGGTGGGAAATCATGGAAGAGATGAGACTGGGAAGCGGCAAAGAAGAAGATCCTATCTTGTTTGGGAGGATTCGTTCTATGGATATAGATTCAGATGGTTATTTGTATATACTTGATTCAACCACTCAGGAAATCTATGTTTTTGACGATCAGGGAGTCCATGTTCGTACCGTTGGATCAATTGGGGCAGGGCCTGGAGAATTTGAAAATGCCGTTTCGGTTGATGTAAGCGAGAGTGGTGAGATCTGGGTCATGGAAATGCAGGCAGGCAAACTGACAATTTTTGATTCGGATGGAAATTATCTCCGTACGGAGCAAGTCAATACTGCTGGATGGATTATTCTGCCTTATCCGGGCGGTTTTGATGCTATAGGACGATACAACGCGGTGGTACTATGCTATGACAATCATGAACAAGAGACCAAGAGAATGCTGGCTCGTTTTGACCAAACGTTTTCGCCATTAGACACCATTGCTATTCCTAACGTCCCATTGACCTATGAAGATTTTACGCATATTACAGATAATGGAGGAAGCCTGAGTATGGCGATTCCGTTTCAGGCATCATCTCGATGGGGATTTTCCAGTGATGGCCATTTTTGGACACTCGTCACGGATCCCTATGAACTTACAAAGGTATCTGCGGGCGGTCAAGCTATCCGCCGAATCACGAAGGACGTGGATAAGATTAAAGTGACCGATTCTGAACTGCAACAGGTCATTGAGAATCACCAATGGTTTATTGACCAAGGTGGGAGGATTGATGCCGACAGAATTCCCAGACACAAGCCCGCTATTGATTCTTTTTTCTCCGATGACGAAGGTAACCTTTGGGTAAAACGATCCGAGTCAAGACCTGATCAAATAGAATCACACTTTGATATTTTCAATTCCGATGGAGATTATTTGGGTGAAGTGCAGATGCCCTTCAAAATTGAAAGCACGTACCTTTCCAAAATTCAGAATGACTTACTTTACAGCATGATTCTTGATGAAGAAGGTGCTCAGGTGATCGTGCGAGCACGTATTCTCAAATAGATCTCTTTATGATATGATTCTATACTCAATTCATTCGAGATTTGAAACCACGAGATGCCATACTGCATGATGATGAATCATCGCGGATCTTCACAGATGGAGATACAATTAAACTGTGGATGTACATATCCAATGTGGCATGATGGATAACTGATCGTTCAAGATATACCATGGTATAATATTGATATGACAACCGTTAAGAATATTCCTCTTTTAGTAAAATGGCTGTGCCAGCTACCAGAGGAAACGGATTGGGTTGAGTTTAAGTCCAATGATGCTGACCCAATTCAGTTGGGGAAAAATATTTCTGCTATCGCAAATGCTGTGGCAGTTTCTGGAAGATCCGATGGCTATATCATTTGGGGGATTCCGGATCATGATCACCGAATCATTGGTACTTCATTCAACCCATCGAAAAAACTGGTGCAGAAGGATGATCTTGACATTGGCTATCAAACAGGTTAAAACCATCGGTTAACTTCCGTTTCCACCAAGGGATTTTAGATGATCAACCTGTAGTCGTACTGGTGATTCCGCATGCGTTGAATCAGCCTGTGAGGTTTAATTATGAAACCTACATACGAGTAGGGTCCCATACCAGAGATTTAAAACATTTTCCAGAGAAGGAGAGAATCTTATGGCACATGTCTGAGAGTAGAATTTTTGAAAAAGCGACAGCGATAGAGTATGTACAGGATCAAGATGTAATGAAATTACTTGACTATAAATTCTATTTCAATCAAGAAAAAATTCCAGCCCTGCCCATGTAGCAGTGCTACTTCAACAGTTACAGTTGGAGGATTTTATCCATCAACGAGATGATGGTGCGTGGGATATTCTAAATTTAGGTTTTCTATCACTTGCCCAGCATCTTTCTGATGCTCCCGCATTAAGAGACAAAGCAATCAGGGTTGTCACCTATAAGGGATCGGGTAGGTATCATGAAAATCGGCAGCAAGAGTTTATGTTGGGGGTATGCATCTGGGTTTTCCAAGATCATTCAATTTGTTGATCACATGATCTCTACTGACGAAACATTCTCAAATGGAATAAGGGCGCAGAGTCAACGATTTCCAATTTTGGCTATTCGTGAGGTGATCGCAAATGCAATGATCCATCAAGACTTATCTTCCAGAAATGGTGACCCATCGTAGAAATCTTTGATAATCGTTTGAAGTCATGAACCGAGGTGTCCCACTGATAGATCGGAGGCAGTTTATCAATGCCCCACCGAAAACTCGTACAAAGCACTATCAACGCTTTTTCGCAGATTTGGAATGTGTGAAGAATTAGGGAGTGGATGGGATAAGATCGTTGATGAGATTGAAAAATTCCATTTACCAGCACCCAAAGTAGAAGTGATTGATAATTCTACTCGGGTGACCATCTATGCTTAACGTCCACTCTCTGACATAGATTCTTGTGATCGGACTTGAGGGGTATATCTCCATGCCTGCCTAACGTATATCAGTCAAGGGGATGGTATCAATGAATCTAGTGTTCAACGTCGATTTGGCTTGCGTAACGAAGAAAAAATCATGATCGTCAGTTACTGACACTGGCACTGAATGCTGGCGATATTGTCATTAAAGATCCACATGTACAGCAATCATCTTGCAGTAGTCCCATTTTGGGCAGATGATCGTCAAAATGATCCGGTAAACAGGATGCACCAAACTAATGCCTCTCCGACAGGGCATATAGGTCACACGATGACCTTTACAATTCGTCTTTGAAACTCCGAAATCAGTTACGCTTTTTGTTATATTAAAATGGTCTGCATCTCTATCCACACGATTGGTGGTAGAACCTTAAAGAAAGATTAATTCGAGGCTTTTGCAAAACCTCAGCGTTTCAGCAGAAATATTGCCCTGGAGCACCCTTGGTGTATTTTTTAGAATTGGCAGGTGGGTTTTGCAAATGGCTCATTCTGAAGGATTTTGAATGTTTACACATTAGCTCAATCATCCATATTCTGGAACGCAGTATGAAGTGAGAACCAATCCATGATGCCCAAGTTTACAAACGTATTCCCCCCGAAATACTCATAAAATCACATGATCGTGAGATTTCTCTACTTTATCTGATTGTTTCCACCACCGCTGTTGTTTTCATCATTGTTGGAACATTGCTCAATGTGATGTTAACTCTGTTTAGAAGAAGTGAACGTTATTTGATGCGAGTTGATTCAAAACTTTATCATGTTGGTGACCGTCTGTGCACTAAATTTGATCTCTCTGCGGATCGGATTAAAGTCAATCATGACCGCTCCGCGGACAGGGCTGAAGCGTTACTTGACCAAATGATAGAACTTCTTTCCACCCTCAGGGGATAATTACAGAAACTAATTGGGCTGGATGTCGAAAATAAATCTCTCATTGAGGAGGACGAAAATGAAGAAACAGAACTCTTGTAGATCAACCCTTTCTTTTGAAAATTCGGGCTTCTTGCCTTTCAATCCCGTTTATTATCCGAAGAAACTACATCAATGCGTAGTTGCCAGATTATCACTTCATCCCAAAATTTAGAACCATAATAGCAAGTCTACAAAGACTTGATCCGCTAGATAATCATAGTACTCACCTTATTCCACATACTCAAGATCAATGGATCGAGCCACTGAACTCTGTGCAATCTGATCGGTGACTTTTAAGGTTAGAGTAAATGGCCCAGGCGTATTCCACTGACTTAAATCAATTGCGATAAATTCACGTATTGTAGCAGAACCGCCCTCATAGTCAAAGAAGGTCGTGATCCGGTCCGTATCTTGGCTACTCAATGAATACTCAATCGTATAGTTGGTTTGGTCCACATCGTTGAAACGCAGAAAGTACGCTTCAAAGTATAGTGCGAGAGGGGTGTCAGAACTAATTTGACGATTGACAAAAGGAGTAGACCTAATAAAAGAATTGGGGGATTCCATCACAAGTGGCTTCAGATCACTTAACTCCAGAGATAACCCATCTCCTTTTAATGCATCTAAGGTGTCCAGATTCATCGTTCCTATTGCCCATGTAACATCCGGCAGTGGAGGGATAGAGTCGGGTACGGTCCAGTGAAGAGACCACTGTAGGGAAATAGGAGTACTGGTGCTGAAGTTTGGTATAATGGACGAGTAAATACGCGGGGTACTGTTTGAACCTTCAGGTAGATGATAGCGGCGAATTTGAATATTCTGCGGCTCAAATTCATTTCCTCTGGTGGTTAATCCTACACTGAGAATGTAATCCGAAGAAGCTTGGTAGTCAAGTTGACGAGAACGCCGCCTCATATAGCGGCTTGGACGTAAATCCCTCACATCAATGGTCCAGTATGCCTCTACCCGGGTAGATCCATCACTCTCTAAAAATCGACTGAATCGAATTTCGGGATTCAACTGGATGGTATTACCATATACTCTCGTTTGACTTACGGGTAGCGTTTCTTCTCGTCGCCTCTGATGTTGATCATCCTTAACTTGACTATCATGGATGATCTTATGTGAAAACTCAAAGGGCTGATATGGAACTGCCGTAGGAAGAGAGGTATACCCAGAAACAGCATCATACATGGATCCGTAGTGATCATGTTGCATGGCTAACTGTCCATATACATCCTCCATCCATGCGAAAAGAATCCCAATGCGTCTGCGAGAACTTCGAAGATTGGTCGGAATCAGGGATTCAGATGTTTCAATTTTGTAAGGCCTGCGACGTGATCGTTGAACAAATAAAAAGTGAGCATCATCGTGGATTCCCCTATACACCCAAATCTCATTGCGGGGAAGCCGAAACTCAAACGGTAATACGCGTAACTGAATATCTTTTAAGGTGATGACTTCCTGTCTCCATGGTTGTCCATACTTTACAAAAATTCGCCCCCTGTCATCAACTCCTAATGAATCTTTACGATAAGCATAATTTTCCTGAGCATAATAAACCCGATATAAATGCTCTTCAATGCGTTCATTGATCAATGTTGCAGGTAATGGGTCTTGACGATGCCACCATGAAATGATCCTCTGTGCATCTTCTGAAATACCTATATCACCAACAAGGAGTTGTGCTGATTGCTTGACATCCTTATCTGAGGTAATCAATGCAATCCATTGTAGATGTCGTTTTAGTGCATCATGATCATTGACATCTGGATCTGTGGTAGCCCCGATCCATTGTAAATATATTTGGGATGCCTCTTCATATCTCTCTACATCTTCCTCTATGAAGATCTGAGCAATTTCAGCCTCCTGGGCTACTGTGCTCTGGACAGATATCAGTAGTAACCAACATAGGGACAAAATGCGCGTCATCATCGTTTCATGGAGTATTCTTGATCTCAGCATTTTCGAATATGCTTCATCGCTGGAATCTTCTTGCCATCGTCTTGATCCTGATGACCGCTCTGGGTTGCAACTCAGAGGGTCCATTGTTTACTCTCATGGATCAGACGGGTATATCCTTTGAAAACAGAATTGTTGAGCAAGATGCATTTAATGTGTTGGAGTATGAATACTTCTATAATGGGGGTGGGGTTGCAGCTGGAGATCTCAATAATGACGGATTGGTCGATCTTTATTTCGCGGCCAATATGACTCCCGATCATTTATACATGAATCTCGGAGAGTGGTCATTTGAGGAAGTGACCAAGCGAGCAGGCTGGGATTATTCATACATCTACATGGACGACCGGAGTGACGATGGCGGATGTCAATGCTGATGGATTTTTGGACATCTATGTGTGTCGTAGTGGGAATGTTTCCACCAATCGTAGACGTATGCTTAGTACATCAATCATGGCGATTTTGCCACTTAAAAAACGGAAGCCCCATTTTTTATAGAGAAGGGCGGGCAATCTCACCTTTTGTTTATTTAGATTCCAGAAAATTTCGGCATCACCCTAAGAGCATTTTGATGCATACAATAACAGATTCCACCCTTTATTCATTTTGCAAATTATGCAGTAATTTTACAAGAAATTATTCATTCGCATAATATTGTTGGGTTCTTCCACTTTTTCGGTGGGTTTACCGATTCTGATAGCCTACTGGATATAAATCCAGACCACCGAGATGGAAGTAAATTGCATTCGCAAACCGCTCTTGATTTCGGAATCCTCGTGCACGAACTTTGATCGCTTTAA
>JAPOUL010000007.1 GCA_026708685.1 Bacteroidota bacterium | reverse complement strand
TAAATCCGTTGAACAGATGCAAACTCATCTATCGGATGACCGTGAATTTCTGAATAGCTTCTTCACCAGTATCGTGATCCGTGAAGACGGCGATGTAGATCCCACTGACGATCAACTGCCTAGAAGTGGTCGTGAGGTTCCACAACTCATCTCCGGTCCCGTTAGTATGCTCAATCGTATGCACCAACTCTCCAATCTCCGAATAGATTTTAATGGTACAGTTTCCAGGAATATTGAAGAATGCAACCCGGTCATCTTGGGCAAACCGAACGGATGCATCTGCACCTAAGTTGACGGGATTTGGAACGATCCGTGCATCTCTGACACTTTTTGTTGGTCCATAAGGGGCACGTTTTAAGTTGACCGGTAAGTAGGTCTGTGTCATATACTGCGAGCTACGAAGTGGAGCTCCGCCAGGAGTCCCCGTAAGTGCATCGGGGTCATTGGGCTGTGGAAGACCAATGGCTTGGAGGTAATAAAAATAGTCCGTTCCTCGGTTTAGACCTGTATCACTGTAGGACGCTGCATTGCCATCTAAAGTTGCAATGAGCTGATAACCACACTCCGTTTGCCCAGTAGCGGCAGGATCCGCAGGGTCAATAGGATTTGATCCATCAATATATTCCCGAGAGACAAAATCTATACAACCCTCATAGATATTATCCCAAAATTGGGAAGATCGATACACTTGCCATGCTGACCGGCCCGGTCCGGTGGTAGGATTTTCCCATTGGAGATCCACTCCATCTGGGCGGCCAAATACTTCAAATTTAGGAGGAGCATGAGGAGCTTCTGCAATTGGATATACGGTCATGTTATTACTGGCCGCATACGCACTAATTCCTCTCTGAAATACCTGAAACATGGAATCTCTGGAGGTAACAACCCATTGATTTTTGGTCATTTCCTCCAATCCATGCCCGAACGTATCAATCATGCCATCGCCATCAACATCTCTCTGATTCACACTAAAATCAAAGGGGCCAGTCTGAATCCTACCGTCTCCATTAGCATCATATCGAATCACATTGGTACCCAGCTTTCCGAGGATGAAGGCTCGTCCAATTCTGATTTGGGCATCAAGGGATAACCCTCCAACGCCTTCGACGACCACAATCCGTATACTCTCACCTGGCCCAATATCGTAGGGGCCGTATGCCGTTGTGGGTGAATATCCACCCTCCGCTCCCCTAGAAGCGTCATTGGTAGCCTCCCAGAAAATACCATCGGGCTCAACCAGATCCGCATAATGGGGGTACATTCTGCTTTGAGGGTTCTGAAGCGTGCGAATGCCCATCTCATAATAATCTTCCCAAGGTTGACCAGGGGTCGTCAGGGGATGATCCTGATCCATGTATCCCATCGTGGACGGCTGACATGTCTCCTTGGTTGCCATCGTGCATCGAATATAGGTGGGATCTGTGGTAGAATTATCGGCATGAATTGTAGCTCTGCCCACATACGACGCACCAGCCAATCTTCCTAACGTATCTCCAGGTGCAATCACCCAATCAAATCCTGATCTTATGATCGGCCCACCGAACTGATCTAACTCTCCCTGAATACCTGGATCTACTCCAGTCCATACGTATTGGGCGGTAAAAGAGACCGGATATTCCTCATGCCCGTCTCCGACCACATCAATCATGTTGAACTTACCCCATGCCTGTGCTTCACTCACCGTCCATGCTGCCTGTCCATTTCCTTTATAACGGTGAATACGAAAGAAATAGGTTTCTTTCAAGGTTTGATCTGGCAGCTCAATATCATCATCGTCGTCTGTGTTACCCGTATTGGTGTAGACATATTCAATGATGTTGGAGTCATCATGGAATTGATTCACATAGGCATATGCCCTTCGATCAACGGTCACCCCAATATAGGTATGGTGGATGTTATGAATCATCCGATCCGCAGCAAGATCGGGGTTTATCGCATCCAACACGACGAGGTTGTCAAATGTCTGAGATCCATCCACTTCTACAACCGTATCTACGGTTCTGCCGATCACTAGATTTTGAACTGGAAATGTAAACTCAGCACCGGGATCACTTGGCCCAATCCTTGCAACATAGTATGGAAATGACTTCCCATCGGGGTCTGTCCAGTCTTTAGCACCAATCCACAATGCTTTCTGAGAATGATGACCTTGGCCGCGCACGCTACTAGGCCATTTCAGCCCATTCTCTGCGTCGTGAAGAGCGCCTGATTCAACATAATAGTTATGCAGTGTGCCGATATCCAGCCATTGTACTGTGAACTGAGCATGTACAGAACCCGATCCAACGATGAGCAAAAATAGCCCCAGTAATAATGTTTTCAAAGAATAAATGACGTTCATGAGATTATAAGTTGATTGGATGTATGCAGCCCTTACCCATGATCAGCAAGGGCATTCATGCAAACTATAATGTGATTCGAAGTCCAAGGGTGATTCTACGATTATTGAGAAACGTGTTGAACCGCATATTTGGCATATCAATGTATGCCTTGTCTTCAAGCATCTGATCGACTTCGTTTTGTGGGACTTCTTCCCAACTAGATCCATTCCAGCGAGAGTAGATCTGCGTGTCTGCGGCCCAGTACCATGCAGTTGAGTTCCGATTGTCTTCGCTGATATCATCCAGTGATGGGATTGCTTCAATCGGCTGGAAGGGAACATCTGGGTTTCTAAACACACCAGGACGATCATCACCTGGGATCCAGATATAGGGAAGTGCACCACTCGCTGCCTTTTCCGCGTAGGACAGAGTCTCATCTACACGATTCATCTGATCAAAGATATCCTCTGGCAGGTGAAGCGACCACATGTAGCGATCAAAATCTCGATTTTCCCGGTGGAATCCAGTCGAACGGTACAGATGACGTCGGTTAAACAAATTTGAAATATCCACGAAGACCTGTGCACCACCGAGGCGGGTATTGATGTGCTTGGTGAAGCGGAGATCGAAATTCACGAAACTGCGCCAGCTCACATTTTCCTGCAATTCAGGGGGAGCCCCTCCACCACCACTCCATCGCCACTGTGCTCCCTTGCGCCATTCACCCAGAAGACTGACGCGCCAGTCACCCAAGAGAGCTCCATTGAGTACAGATGGAACGAAGTTACTGGGTGTCAACAAGAGCAGGTTTCCACGAACAAACGGTTCTGCAAGCGGGGCTGACTGACGATAGTCGGTTGAGGAAAGGAGATAGTTTTGTTGCTCAAATGAATTCTCGTTGAACTCGGAAAAACCGAAATTCCCCGACTTTGTCTGCAGGTATGTGTAGTTAATGAAACCACGAATCCAGTCCCCTCTCAATTTGGTAAGGGTAATCTCTGCACCACGCACATCAGCATAGTTCCACGGCTCCTTGATTCGATAATTGACAACGCCTCCAAGACCGTTATACGTTACATCTCGAGACTGATCGGTTATGTCTCTGTAGTATCCACTGATCCGTAGCAGATACTGATCAAACAGGTTCTGGTCAAAGCCCAGTTCATAGGCTACCGTCAGAGGCATTGGATGTTCTGGATTCCCCAGTACATCAATTCCACCAATACGCGATTGCCTGATTCCAAATATGCCAAAGGGATCCAGCACCTGACGGAAATGACCATAGTTGAAGTAGAGCTTGCTCTGTCGAGTAATTGGAAATGAAACTCCAATTCGGGGACTGATATAGATCTGAGCAGGAGGATTTTCCTTTTCAAGAAGCTCATCAAGACCCTCCACTCGTTGGCGGTATGCGTTGTCAAACGGATTTTCGGAAACCCACCATGCAATGTTAGGATCAAAGAAGTCCGCACGCACCCCCAAGTTGGCAATCATTCCCTGAAATTCCAGTTTACCCTGTGCATAAACGGCTCCTTGAATCGGTTGACGATCGTAGGGGTAATCTTCCTGAGGCTCTGGTCCAACCTGTGCAAGATTGACCCGTTTATAGTTGAGTTGAAAATCATTCATGATGAGTTCAGCCCCTGTCTTGACCTGCAATACGCGGTTGACTTGACTGGTAAGATCAAAGCGTGCTGTGAACACATTCACGTCCGACGTATCTCTGGTTTTGACCCAGTGTCCACCAGTCGTAATTCTGGAACCCATGAGATTCCCAGAGAGACCTAAAAATCCAAAGGGTTCGTCACCCACACAGTAGGGCACGGTATTCCCATCATTGTTGAGATCTGATGTTCCTCCAAAGCATCTGATTCGATCCGTTCCCTCCAACTCTCTCCCTGCAGCGGTTAACTCACCATTGACGGTATAAGGGACCGAGAAGAACTGGCCGTTCTCCAAGTAGGAGCCATCACGGAGATTCGGGAAATGAGTGCGATACTTTGAAGAAATATTCGAAAGATTCACCTCGTAAAAGGTACTCTGGTTTAGAGTGTGGGTAAACGTAGCACCCAACATCGTATGATCTCGGTCGGCGAGAGCAAACGTTCCATCAGACAGAATAATGCCCCCGAATCGTTCATCTACATCCAGCATTCTTGATCCTGAGCCCCACCATGGATATGCCGGAATATTACCGCCATACATTTGAAGATCAGGTGCTTCCTGATTACCGCTCATTCCCCGCTCAATCCCTCGCATCCCCCGAATACTGAGTTTCATTCCTTGGGCAATATCGGAAACAATCTTGGCCTGAAACGTCTGATTGGTATACACATCTCGAGACTGCGGGATAATGTATGCAGTCTGGGTTCCCCTGTACGAGGCGGAGAAACGTAGGTCTCCGAGCTTGCTTCCATACCCTGGAATTAGGGGACCAGCGACAGTGACATCCACTTCATAATCGGGCTTGGTAATCTCATTATCTTTACGATGGGTGTAGCGGAAATAATCCTGCATATCCTGTGGACTCACATCAAATCCCTTTCCATCACTCATCTGAAGTTCAGTGCTCCTAAGTTTTTCTGCGAACGCGTTCCATCCTTCAAAAATATTGTACTGGTTTCGAGTGTAGGGATCCCATTGATCCGTTCCATCCCATGCAACATCTGGATCCAAAAATGGGCGAATGTACCAGCTGTCGCAGTCTCCCTGTGTGGTGGGGTAGGTACAATTATCCAAAGACATTCCCCCCAGGCTATTGAACGATTTGGGCTGCGGTGGCTCATAGCGATATAGTGCGTCTACGGTATAACGGGTTCGAGAGGGATCCTTTGTGGTCACATTCACGACACCGCTACGTACATTTCCATACTCGGCATTGAATCCACCAGTCTGCATCTGTATTTCTTCCACGGAAGTGTAACTGATATTATAAAACGGATCATTGTTGCGACCTGTCCTCAGATTCAGGCCATCTACAACAAAGGCTACCTGATTAAACCCTCCACCTCGAATATTAAGGCCTGGTTGAACCCCTGCCTGCAGGCTAAGTACCTCAGTGACCCCTGCGAGGGGTAGATCTTCGAAAGATTCTGCGTTGAGACTGGCCACATTCGCAGAGACATCCAACTGTACAATGGGGCGTTCACTGGTGACCACCATTTCCTCCATTCCAACCGCTTCCTCACTCAATTGAATATCCTTAGTTGTAGTCAATCCAGTAGAAACTCGTACCCCTTCTACACGTTGAGTGATATATCCTACAAAGGAAACAACCAAGGTATAGGTACCTGGACGTACATTGTTGATGAAGAAATATCCATCCACTTGCGTGGCCGCACCTTGGGTTGTCCCTTCAATGACAACACTTGCTCCTGGAACGGTCTCTCCCGTACCAGCATCAACCACGATCCCATTGATCTTGCCCTGCTGAGCAAAGACGGTTGGCACAAAGAAAATCACAAAAACAGATAGGGTCAGCAGCCTCTTGGCGAAGCTCTGCCCTGACATGTCTGTAAGTGTATTGAAGTGAGAAATGAATTTCATAATAGTCCTCCAAAATGGAAAAAGTATTCTAATAAATGGATGAATGAATCACAGTCCAAACCATCATCCGATAGGAATATAAGTTATTTTCTTGTCAAAAGCCATCAAGAAACCATGACAGTTCTTTTTAGGCGATCTAAATCAAGATTCGCAATCAAGCGATGAGATTTCTCAATGGTCTCTGAAGGGTTTCTTTTCGGAGACTGATATCGCTTAATGACCAGATGCGATAGGATATGAGACTGCTGGATCAAAATCAAAGTAGCCTCTAATAGTATAGGATTGAAACGAGTGCTATCCATTGCACAATCCTCTTCGGTCGGATAGATATGACCGTAAGGAATTCCCTGACGATCCAATGGATCTAAGACCTTTGAAAGTAGGAGAGGTTTTATTGATTCACCAGTGTCCAATGTACTTGAATATGCTAGGGATGTCAACAACACATCTGTACTTCCACACTTGGTTGCATCAACATTGAACAGATCTGCATCCCTATCAATGACGTATCTATTGGCCGTTTGTTGGGCAGGAATGCAGGTGGTTTCACAATCGAACCGATCGCTGATAGTCGGATTCAATGTACATGGCTCAGTCGCCGAGGAGGGATCAGATTCTTTACCGACATAGTGGTGGATCGGCAATAGATCCGCTAACGAAATGGGGACACAGGAATAGAGAGTGGTTCTACCACTATTGTCTACCCCCCAATTTTTTATATAAAGACTCAGCATCTTCAACAGATGAACTACATAATCGGAAGTCAATATACAAAAAAATCCGATTAGATGCTCCCACTATCAATTACCTTTTTATCGTATAGTCAAAGATCAATGAGATATCATGTTTTTAGAGACACACAGATTCAGGGTGGGGAAAAATGAGATGGTTATATACGTGAGTGCCCAAAGGATTGGCGTGCCCATTATGTGCGACAGTACACCTTCGCCGCACATAATTTGACAAAAGCACTGAAGGCGGTGGATATTCAGTCAACATGCGTATCCATTAGCGTGTTGCACGAAGATCTACACATGAATTTGGTGTTTGGTTAGGAATTAGTGTGTCCACATGGTTACTCAGCAATCGCCAACCTTACCAGATTAGAACTCCCATGGACGATTTAATTCCAGATCGTGGATCTGCCCAATTCTTTCATGGGTGACAAGAGATCACTGATAGACTCAAAACTACCCTTGAACTCTCATGCGTGAGGAATAAGGGGACAACCCTCTTAATCTATGGAGACTTAGCGGGGAAGACAGCACTGCTTGAAAAACTCGGAAATGAATCGAAAGATTGGGATTCGCATTTATAGGTCTGCAGGACCTATACAGTCCAACTTCAATGGCGGATGCAATCGGTGAGGCTTACGTAATAGATCGTGAAATTCAGAGAGAGTCGGAATAAGATAGTTGAGGGTGGGTACATTGAGCATGTAGCTGGGGATACAACCCCTAAAGCAATACTCAAGCATCTTGCCCCAAAACAAGGCTGATACTGGTGCTTGATGAAGCAGGTCTTCCACGATCGCTGTAAGGCAGGGTACCCACTGCCACAACATTCCATAGATATTGTGGTGAGCGAGTCGGGAAAAGATAGGGTCAGAAACCGATCAGGTGTTCATCGTAGAGACGAATGTAAATGAAACATTGATGGGGTGTCGAAAAGATATAGACGAGAGTCAAAACCAAGGTAGGGAAATAATCTTGGTACAATGTTGGAGGTCAAAGACTTACTGACCAACTGGACTTCAGCATATAGATGGCCAGAATGCGATTGCTGCCCTTATATGAACCATGGAACCTGTCGAAATAATGGAAAGGGATCGGTCAAGCGGCCAGTGCATGTAAGACATTGATACCAATGTATCCCCCACTGGGGAGAACCAGATCGTAGTAGTAATGAAGTTTCTGTAATGGGAATGGAGGGAAGGATCAGGCCTATAATGTTGGATTGATCGCCCAATCCGTGAGGGGAGGAGGTAAGTTACGGATACGGTGCAGTCGGAAGAATGTTTGCATAGGAAGAGCAGTATGAATTGAGAGATTCATATACGATTCTGCAAAAGCCCAGGGGTGGAATTCCCCTAGGCTACTTAACAATGTCAATATGGGCTTGGTCAATGATGGGTGCCTTCATCTCTATTCATGGGACTCCATTGCGAAATCGCACCTTTGATCGTCCATATTGAAACTCAGCAATGGGCAATCCAGAAATGGTTAAAACAAGGCAGTGTGATCCCTCGTCAAACAGATGTACACATCCATGTATGATAGGCTTTCAACAGGTGTTGGTCATGCAAATCGTTTGGAATCCGCAGATGCATAACGTGCCATGGCGCGATCTAAATCTACCGTGGCTTCCAGTGTTTCCACGACTTCCTGCAATCGTTTTCCAGGAATGACACAGGTCATTTCTTCGGGGCACATCCCAGTGCGTGAGCGACTGAGAGCACAACCGACACTGGCAGCGATCATGTTCTGATCCTTAGCCATGGCAACAATATGGCATTGGGGTTTTCCTTCAATGATGATATCTGGAAAGGCATCTTTCATGGTCATCAATCCTAACCCATTGATACGTAACAACACAACATCAGGAGTTTTGGTACAGTCGGACAGTGGTCCGTATACCACCGACTCTGGACGCTCTGAAACATGAGGCAAGCTCATGACTGATTCTTGGTTGACCCAACCCGCTTCAAGAACGGCTCCAACATCATCCTTGCTTGCTGCCTGCTCCAACGTAAAAAAACCATGGGTGTAGCTTCCAACACTGCAGTTGGCATGATCGGCAGCAACGGTTGCAAATGTATCCGTAGCACCGTGGATCCAGAATACACAGCCGGCTGGAACCTGACCAGTGCGACCATGCTCGTTGGGAGGCGGATAATGCACATCAACTCTTGGTGCAGATGGAGTTTGATCGGATCCATAGAATGTGATGGCCACTGGAGATGCAAAAGGTTTGAGTACAGCATGAAGACGAATGCTGAAATCTCCCCAATCCTGTGCGTCTTGGTTGAATGTTGTCATGAGAGTAAAAAAGGATTAATGATAGGTTAGTGATTGTCCGATGTAACAACAACAAAGCGATAAAATAGTCAAATGTCATCGTCACAAAGAACATAATGTACTCCCTCAAAATTTGAAGTTATAGTTCTAACGAATGGAGGTTCCCACAGGTAAATTTTCAGTATCAATGATAAAAAATAAAGGACTTTCTGTACCCTTTACTTGCATTTTTGCTTAATCGCATATAATTCCCTTTTCTAAGAGGCAATATCAATAGGAAGGTCCCAGTGGTTCATTACGTATGAATTGATTGCAATGGCAGAATGGCATTTCCCAATCCTGTCTAACTGAAGTAAGATTTTATCCTGAGGCTTTTGCAAAACCTACATGTTTTCGTAGAAATATTTCCCTGTAGCACTTGAGACGCATTTTCTATAGTTGACCAAGAGATTTTGCAAACGGGCTCTCCTGTATGGAATTTAATCGCAGTAGGGGTTTTGCCACCCATATTAGTATTCGGTAAATTGTAGTGTATCATCAAGGTATCTTCAAAATTAATGAACAAGAATTTCCGACTTGACGAGTTGTTTGCGGGAGCTGGTGGTATGGCACTCGGATCTCAGAATGTAAAGCATCAAGGAATTCAGTTTGAACATATATGGGCAAATGACATGGATAAAGACGCATGTCAAACGGTTCAAGATAAAATCCACATTGACTCATTCAGGTTTATTGTTCAAAAGTTCAAAATTTGAAATTGAGAATCTATAGATGGACTGGTTTTGATTCCCCTGTAATGACTTCAGTATTATAGGATGTAGGACTGGTATCAATGATGAGTACGGGAAGTTATATCAATGGGGTGAAAAAGCCCTAAAGTATTTTCAACCCTTATAACAGTGATATAGCACGAAATATTCGTCACATAATAGGAGTTGAATCAGGCAAATGCGTAACGAGACAGCATTTACTTGACTGTGGACGACTTGATGTAGGCTTCACGAAAATAGACCATGAGACGTATTTGATGGGTGTTCGGCCAATCTTGAGTCAGGTTTTGAAAAATAGTTTCAGACTAAGTTGGACACCTTGAAGCCCGTGCGAGGCTAAGTCTTGGATTTCTCATATGTGCATCGATTACTGCTGATCATCAGGAAATGCAATCCCCCTTGCGTGATGATCGGGTGCAACATATCTCGTATGATACTCTACCCAATCAGTAGCATGACGCTGATATACGGGATCGTCCTGTAATCGTCCTGGAGGATTATCGTAGGTAGGATCCCCGTGTGTTGGCAGTGGTCGCAGGGTTCTTGAAAAGGTCGTATTGTAATCTCCATCTTTCACCCATCCATCACCAATCAGTACAAAGTCACGCTCACTGGAAGAATCAACGGGATCCAATTGTGTAAATTGGAAAAGCATTTCATCACCAGCATTCATAATCACATAGCGATCATCAATTTGCTCCAATAGTGGTAGCACATCCCCGAACCGGGTATGGTATCCCACCAGATCTCTCCAAATTTGAGCCGTTCCACTCAGGGTATGATATTCGGGTAACTCTGGAGATGACCGATCAGCCTCATGAACGACGGAAAAACCCCGATACCTTAGATCGGCACGAGCAGGGGACAGGTGGGTCACCTCGGCGAGTGATGCGTCTAACTTCCCAGCGGTATAGAGAGCATCCCAGTAAATCTCCAGATTCGTGTGCAATCGGAATCTTTGCACATCTGCCCTTCGCTCAACGGGCGACAGATCAATCAGGATCGTCTTTGATTTTCCGCTGGGGAATCCAAGATTCTCATGGACGGTCTCCCAGGTGCTGTCCGCACGCTGTGCTTCAAGCCTGAGTCCAATTGGAGGAGAATGATCTCCTTGACTGATTGCAACATTAATAGAACTGTCTGTTGGTCTGATCCATCCTTTAGCAATCAGCCACGCATCCTGAGGGGTACCCTGATCGATTTCTACCTCCAGATAATGGGACCTCGTGATTCCCTGATAATCACCGCGCCCGAAAAAGTCAGCATATTGTTGATCCTCTTCCATCACTCGGTCAAGGATATTCTGTCCTTGATCGTCCCATGCACCTACGATCGGTTCAAGTTGAGTGGTCACATAGATTTTGAGTTCCGGTGGAGGAAATGCGAATCGTTCATCAACAAAGATTTCGGTGCCTTCAGGGTGATCCACAACCTTGAGAGATACATGATCAAAAAAATGGGTTTCCCACAACTCCGCGGTAATCCGTATGTCGTAGAAACCATCCTTCGGCTGTAACTGATCGCCTCGGATCTTTACCCAATCTTCTGTCGTCATAATTCCGGCGGTTTCCTGAGCATTGATCCGAAGACCCAGTGGAGATCGCCAGATAAAATCGGTCACAAACGTCACCTCCTGGCCATCCCATGTAAACAGCCATGGACAGGATCCCTTTAGTCGTTGGGTTGCACTTACAATTTCATCGGAGAGAAGATCAAACTCGGCTTGAACGGACCCATTCGGCCAGGTAATTCTTGCTACATCGGCCAATGTCTGTTCTCCTAAGCCAAAATGAATAATGGGTTGTGTGATCGGTTGCTTCTGATACAACAGACCCGCCCGAAGTTCAACCTCGCCTCCAATTCCAAACGAATTGATCCGCTGGTCTCCGACAGCCTGAGCCGCGCGGGGCTGAATCTGCTTCCAGTGGTATCCTTTGTTCAATAAAATTCCATAACGGACAGGATGGTGCTCTGCATCAAGGCCAATCAGATCCAGTATGCCTGGATATCTTGTAGCATTCAAGGCAAAGGTTTCCATTTCCAGAGTGGATTCATGCGGATAAAAGTGACCGTCCTGATCCTGCAATAAAACATGGGTGATTCCTTCTGCGGTCAAAACCAAATCCTTACCACCATTATTATCCAGATCGCCCGTCAGAAGTCGGGCATTAGTGGAAGTAAAATCAGTTTCTGCTAGAATCTCAACCATAGGATGACTTCCAAGTGTAATCCTCTGAATCTGGCCCGTAGTGGTTAGACCGAGTAACTCGATTTTGCTGTCACTATTGGAATCTGAAATGGTGATATCCAGAAACGAAGCCGATAGATCGGGTACAGACGAAGGCGTAAATCTTCCCTGGCGTTCATTGTACAGGATAGTTACATTTCCTTCTGCATCCAGTACCGCACCATCTGGATCTCCATCCTGATCCAGATCAGCCCAAGTAAATGCATGGATCATTGGGGTGATTTCAAACCATCTGGCTTGCTCAAAAGTACCATCACCATTGTTCCGGAGTGTCACAAGGCCACCTGCAACATCATTCAAAATGAGATCAATGTCACCTTCAAGATCCAAGTCTGCGGCCCATACGCCGGTGTAGCTGGCAGTAGAAAGTGCAGAATTCAAATTGATCTCAGCAGTTGCATCTATAAAATCTTCGGTTGAATCCTGACGCAGTACGCGTATGCCATCCACTCCAGCCATCACCACATCTGTTCGGAAATCAAAATTGTAATCCACTCCAATCGAAGCATTGTGTCCACTCATCCTTGGTGCTAGCCATGCTTCTCCTCGTAGCGTTCTAATGGAATCATTTCCTGCAAAAAATAGAGCAGGCAGTGCTTCATTACCGAGTGCAATGGCAGAAATCCATTGCTGCTGATCCAGTTCATGTGACATCTCTGGATTGTCCAATAAAGATTCATCTTTGATGAACAGTAAGGAATCATCCAGAGGGGAGGGAGATGAGGATGGACTTTCTAATGTGATGAATCGCGTAATCGGATCTCCAACGCGTTCAATGGATATTCGTACTTCGGATAGATCCTGGCGATATTGTGGTTCACTGAGTAAAATATTTCTCAAAAATGCAAGCTGGAGTATGATTTCATCTTGCGATGTTGCCATCCGTAGATTCATGATCTGATCATTCACATCCGCCCCCCATGAATACTGATCCAGTGCATCAATTAAATCAGGATGTATCGTTCCAGAGACAGCTGATCTCTCTATCTGTTTCATAAGTACAGCCGTGTTGGATGGAGAGGCAGTGGTGAGTTGATCCATCAATGAATCAATTTCCTGAGCGTCTTCTGGCAGAATTTCAATCAGTTCAAAGAGTGCTTTAGAGTTCATCGGGTCAGTTGAAACAGCACTACGAAGGTATCTCAAATGCATTCTTTCATCGCCTGTCATACGAGCATGAGCCGCTGCAAGGAATAGAATAGCGCTCTGCGTTGAATCCAACAGTAGAGCCCTTGAAAGGTGTTGTTGTGCAAGTTCAAGCTCGTTACGTCGCAGTGCCATCAAGGACAGGTTAGCCCAAGAAGCAGGTTCACTGGGTGCGATTTCAGTGACAAGTGTCAACTTTGCGAGGGCACGGGCATCCTCACCGACCTCCATCGCTGCCACCCCCGAATAGAAAGCACTGACGGTTCGGGCATATGTGTCTGATCCCGGTTCAAGTTCATCGGAGCGAGAGCATCCAATGATACCTACAAGGAGGATTGTGAAAAACGTCCCTTTTAAAAGATTCATGTCTGGAATGAGAAATGGAAGGGGGTTTACCGTATCTACGCATAATTGTTTGAAATGAATACAGATTTCTCCAGTAAATTCTCCTGCCATCAACAAACCTAGTACTGTATGCCCGTATGTGTACTCTTTGGCTATCGTGAGGAGCTGATTGGTTTGGGCAAAACGATCCAGAACCCAAATCGCCATATATTGCAGACCTAGAAAAACCATAAATCACCGTTGCGAATGTAACCTCTATTGCCCATATCCGGGACAGATCCATGCGGCATGATTTGTCATTGAAGAACCATCCCTTAGTGAATCATACTGCAACCTGCGTTATCTTAAGTGCGTATATTTTCGGTTGTTTAGATTCCATTAATCTTTCCATCCATCATGAAAAAATTTCTTTCCATTCTTGTCGCTTTGGCATTGTTTATCCCCAGTGTGAAGGCACAACAAAACAGCATTATGCAAATCCCTACAATTGAATTCGAAAAATTTCAACTGGACAATGGCTTGACGGTCATTGTCCATGAAGACAATAAGGCTCCACTGGTTGCCGTCAATCTATGGTATCATGTAGGATCCAAAAATGAACCCCAGGGAATGAGTGGCTTCGCTCATCTCTTTGAGCATCTGATGTTCAATGGATCTGAAAATTTCAACGACGACTATTTTCAAGTTTTAGAACGCATTGGTGCGACTGATCTCAATGGAACGACCAGCAGAGACCGAACCAATTATTTTCAGACGGTTCCTAAAAATGCACTAGATGTCGTTTTATGGATGGAATCCGATCGAATGGGTCATCTGCTGGGGGCGATTGACCAAGAAAAACTTGATGAGCAGCGTAGTGTTGTCCAGAACGAAAAACGTCAAGGGGAAAATTCTCCCTATGGGCAGGTCTTTAACCATATTACACATGCGACCTACCCTAAAGGCCACCCCTATGCACATACAGTTATCGGCTCTATGGAGGATATTAGTGCTGCTGAGCTGGAAGATGTACAGGAATGGTTCAACTCTTATTATGGTCCCAATAATGCCGTCCTCTCTATCGCTGGTGATATTACGGTTAGTGAAGTCCGTACGCTGACAGAAAAGTAT
This sequence comes from Bacteroidota bacterium, assembly GCA_026708685.1. Lineage (GTDB taxonomy): Bacteria > Bacteroidota > Rhodothermia > Rhodothermales > Bin80 > Bin80. The sequence continues at coordinate 3,871 of JAPOUL010000007.1, read as the reverse complement.
TTCGGAGATATTTCTCCCGGACCACCAATCACTCAGTTTGATACATGGATTGCCAAACGTAGTGGCGAACAGCGTCAAATTACACAGGATAGAGTACCTCAGGCGCGAGTTTACAAAGTATGGAATGTACCAGAACGTTTCTATAGGGATTATCATCTACTGGATCTCGCCTCAAGTGTCTTATCCAGTGGCAAAAATTCAAGATTTTACAAACGCCTTGTCTATACGGATCAAATCGCCACAGATGCCAATGCCTATCTGTATTCTGGAAGTATAGGAAGTCAATTCATTATTCAAGCCACGGCTCGCCCTGGAGAATCTCTTTCCGATATTGAAGCAGCACTGGATGAAGAATTGGCTTTATTTATCGCTGAGGGACCAACCCAGGAAGAACTCCGCAGAATCATTACACAAGAGAAGGCAAGCTTTATTTATGGGATGGAACGCATTGGTGGGTTTGGCGGGAAATCCGATATTTTAGCCTCCTCCGAAATCTTTGGTGGAAGCCCTGATGCGTATCTTCAGACGTTTCAAGACAAAGATTCTGCAACCCCCGAAGATATCCGACACGTTGCCGAAACATGGTTATCCGATGGAGTCTACGTTCTGGAAGTTCACCCCTTTGCTGAACTGGCGGCAACAGCAGATTCCTTGGACCGATCTACTTTACCTCAGACCGGACCTGAACCAGAAGTCACCTTTCCTCAACTGCATCAAGCCTCATTGAGCAATGGACTCAATGTGATTCTTGCAGAACGCAGTTCTATTCCATCAGTCAGCTTCACGCTTGTTCTTGATGCTGGATATGCATCTGATCAGGGAATTGCCCCTGGAACAGCCAGTATGGTGATGTCTATGCTGGACGAAGGAACCGCGAGTTTGTCAGCCCTCGAAATCAATGATCGGATTGCCAATATTGGATCAAGTCTCCGTACGGGTGTCGGTCTGGACGGTTCTTATGTGTTTCTGACCTCCCTCACTTCTAATCTGGAACCCAGTTTGGATCTTTTCGCTGATGTGATTCTGAATCCTTCATTTATGGATACGGAGTTTGAGAGAATCAGGGCAGAGCGTCTGGCAGGAATCCAGCGAGAAATGGCGACCCCCATTCAAATGGCATTGCGCGTCATGCCTGAGCTCTACTATGGATCCGATCATGCCTACAGCAACCCACTCACCGGTAGCGGTACGACGGAATCTATTATCAATATGACTCGTGATGACCTCCAGAAGTATCATGAAACATGGTTCAAACCAAACAATGCCACGCTGATTGTGGTAGGTGATGTCAACCTTGACACCATTGTTCCGATGATTGAATCTCGTCTGGGAAACTGGAAGTCATCTGATGTTCCTGAAAAGAACATTGCGACGATTCCCCACGAGACGGGTTCACGTGTTTATCTGATGCATCGACCTGATGCCCAGCAGTCGATTATTTTGGCTGGTCACCTTGCTCCCCCCAGAAATACTCCGAACAATATTGGTATTGAAACCATGAATACCATTTTAGGTGGTGCATTTATTTCACGCATCAACTTGAACATTCGGGAAGATAAAGGCTGGTCCTATGGTGCAAGTTCCTTGCTGTTGACTGCACGAGGGCAACGTCCATTCCTAGTGTATGCCCCTGTTCAATCCGACAAAACGATGGAATCAATGATGGAGATCAAGAGAGAGCTGGAAGGAATTCTTGGGACAAATCCTGCTACAGAAGAAGAAGTTCTCAAGGCACAGGAAAGTCAGACCTTAGCACTGCCTGGACTCTGGGAAACCAATAATTCAGTGGCCGGGAGCATTCAAAATCTGGTACAGTATGACCTACCTGAGGACTATTATGATACCTATCCAGCCCAAGTGAGGGCACTCAATGTGGAAACGATTACTTCTGCAGCGAATGAAGTACTCAGACCGGATGATCTGATCTGGTTGATTGTCGGCGACTTAAATGTGATTGAACCAAGTATTCGGGAGTTGGGCTATGGACCGATTGTCAGGTTGGACCCTGAGGGAAACATCATAGAAAATCAATAGCCTTGTTGCTCGCCAGAATTTCTAATTCTGGGTTGAATGATTGGTGATGGACATGCTTTCCACTCTTTACGGTGTATTTCACCAAGAATCCAATCTAGCCGTTAATGGAATAGATAGACAATTGAGTGTCACTCTGGGAGATGAAGATTTCTTCATGTGGTTCTTCTATTGAGAAGCATTCTCTTTAGTTGTTCATAGGTCAAAGACTGAATGAAATAGTGATCCTTGTGATATTGGTAATTGCTTTGATTCACATGAAATTGTCCCTCCCCTTTATTTCCTCGATGTTGCTTGTGACTGTAATTCAGGTTTCTATCGTTCTTGATTTGGTTATTGTTGATTCTGAAGATTTCAATCACATCGTAAAAAAATAGCAGATAGTAGAGTGAATCAAACAAATCGATTTTGATTTGCTGGATGTTGCAGTCAAATTCGGAGCTTGTAGCTTGAGTCTGTTTCAGCAGACGATCTCTGTTTGAATGATTCATGATGAGCTCGTATAAATGATCCAGATCAAATTGAAGAGATTGCTTCTTGAATACTCGAGATGATTTGACTTCTATATTCATGCTTGTTGCTGGGTCAAACAAGTCGAAATCTAATCGGTGACTGTCTTGATAGTCTTTTAACAATTGGACAATCAATTCAACCACCCTTCCAAATTGCCTCGTATGTAAATTGATGATTCCGTCTCTAAACAGATCATCACTCATTGTTCGTCCTGTCCAGTATGATCTGATAATATTCAGGGTTCTTCTCAAACCCGATACAATGTCTACCAAGCATTTGACAAGAAACTGCCGTCGTACCACTTCCCAAAAACGGATCAAGTACCACATCATTGGGATTTGAGAACACCTCAACGATTCGATTCATCAAACTGACAGGTTTTTGGGTTGGATGTTTAACACGTTCCTTACTCCACGGCACAATTGGTGATATATCCGACCAAACGTTAGATAGAGCCCGATACTTCGTTCCATTCTTCAATCCCATGCCTCCAGTCTTTTTTTTGATGGTTGAATCTATTTTGTTGTAGACATGGTTTTTTTCATCCATCACATACCATAAGATATCCTCTCTAGTAGAAACGAAATTCGTCTTTGCACCTCTACCTTTGACCCTGTCATAAATGATCCAGTTCTTGATTGTAAAATCTTGATCCAAGATCATTTTTGTCTCAGCAACATAGGACCATCCCTGAAACACAATTAAGTTTCCACTTGGTTTGAGTACACGCTTGAAGTGTTTTGCAAGATCGTGCCAATTCAACTGGTTCGGTTTATCCCATTCATTTTTTTCGAAATGGATTCCATAGGGGGGATCAGTAGCAATCAAATCAACAGATTGATCATCTATTTCACAGATTAGCTCATTCGCATCTCCTAAATGAATGGTTAAGGATGCATGATCTCTATCATCATCTCTTTCCATTCGCTTTACCGATAAATCAAACGGAAGATCAAGTTGTTCAACAATGTTTTCTTGGTCAGGGTACATAGATGCAGTGACAGAGTTCACCTCGGTTTAAGAATGAGTTCCAAACCATAATTATTCATAAGGAACATTTGGTAATGAAGTAACTAATATTTACATGGTAATCTATCAGATGTTCAATTTTACGACTACATTTCACACAAATTTAACTTGCCTATAATACATATGGCATTATATAAAATCATTTCTCAGTACAACCATAAAACGATTATACCAAGTCTAAATAGGAATGATACTGGACTGATTCTGGAGCAGTTCCGGTATAGAATTCACTGCACTGACTCTGCATACGCCCAGTGATAGATGCAATAGTAGGCTTGGACTACTGTGGAGTCATCTC
>JAPOUL010000084.1 GCA_026708685.1 Bacteroidota bacterium | reverse complement strand
TAGCCAAGAACGGTTCAAAGGAACAGCTTTTGAACAACTCTGCATCGTATATCTCACGCATGACCCATTACAGAGGAGTTATTACGAGGCACCGAAGACCTATGGGCAGTGGGCCGCCATGAAGAATCTCCCCCAAGGAGATACTGGAATTGATCTGGTTGCCAAGATCAGAGATACGGAGGATGACTGGTGTGCGATTCAGTGCAAGTTCTACGGTGAAGGCAAAACACTCCAGAAGAAACATATTGATTCATTTCTGGCCGACTCCAGTCGGAAGTACTTCAAACAACGTCTTCTCTTTGATACGACAGGTAAAGAATTGAGTCCTCAACTCAAGAACACGCTTCGCCATCAGGATCCTCCACTGGTTCGGATTGGTCTGCACGAACTCCGTGAAAGCCCTATTAATTGGGAAGACTTTATTGAGAAAGGCACGATAGATGTAGAATCTCGGAAGTCTCCCTTTCCACATCAGGTTGAAGCGATTCAAAAGGTTGTAAAAGGGCTTACTACGTTAGGATCTCGTGGAAAACTTCTCATGGCATGTGGCACGGGCAAAACCTATACGTCACTTCGTATTGCTGAAGATCTGGTTGGCGTTGGCGGCCGCGTCTTGTATCTGGTTCCAAGTTTAGCCCTGATGTCACAGACAGTGCGTGAATGGGCCAACGATACTCGACATGATTTTCGATTCTACGCGGTGTGCAGTGATGCCCAAGTCGGGCGGCGAAGAAAAACCAGCGATGACAAGATTGACATGAGCGATCTAGATCTGGCCTTTCCTGCAACCACCAATGCAAAACTGCTTGCTGAGAAAGCAGCCCCTAATGGAACAGAGCATCTCACCGTCATCTTTGCAACCTATCACTCTCTGCCCGTGATTGCAGAGTCTCAGAGAACCTATGGCTTGGGTGACTTTGATCTTGCCATTTGTGATGAAGCCCATCGCACCGCAGGTGCAAGCCTCCAATCTCACAAGGATAGTCCTTTTGTGATCATCCATGACCAAAAGCAGGTTCGCACGCATCGCCGTCTGTACATGACGGCCACGCCCAAGGTGTATGCAGAAACCGCTCGTAATAAAGCCAAGCAGGTCAATGTTGCCCTCTATTCCATGGAAGATACAGCGATTTTTGGCCCCGTCCTGTATGAGATTGGGTTTGGGGAAGCTGTTGAAAAGGGACTTCTGACCGACTATAAAGTGATTGTTCTGACGGTTCCCGAAAACGAAGTGGCTCTTGCGGTTGGAGATACGATGGCCAAATACGAACTCACGCTCACCGATGCTGGAAAATATATTGGTTGTTGGCGTGCACTGTCCAAAGTGGATGTGGAAGAATTTGGCGAAGATCTCCTGTCCATGCGTCGGGCGATCGCCTATTGTCAGAGTATTCAATCCTCTAAACAGCTTGCCAGACATTTCCATGAGGTGACGCGGCAATACAGTGACCATCAGGCAAAAACCCTTGAAGCCGAAAACCTGATTGAATATGGAATTGAATCTCGACATGTAGATGGGACTTTTGGTGCACTGGCACGGGCCGATGAGTTGCAGTGGTTGGATGCGATCCAACCCCAAGACCGTGCGTGCCATGTTCTGTCCAATGTTCGGTGTTTATCCGAAGGCGTGGATGTTCCTGCCTTGGATGCAATTCTGTTTATGCATCCACGTAAAAGTCAGATTGAAGTCGTTCAGGCCGTCGGTCGTGTCATGCGCCGATCGGTGGGTAAATCCATGGGCTATGTCATTTTACCTGTCGTGATTCCCTCTGGAGCAAATGCAAGCGAAGAATTAGACAACAACCAGACGTTTAGAGTTGTGTGGCAGGTTCTCAATGCCATCCGATCTCATGATGAGCGATTTGAGGCAATGTTGAATCTGTTAGAAGAAGGCAAGTCAGGCAAGCATTTGGGGATCATTGCCATTTCAGACTGGCAACAGAAATCAACGGGTTCTTCGGGAGATGGCACTGTTGGACCCGACCCACCTAAACCACCGGGCGGGAATGGGGAGCAAATGACGATTGAATTTGGAGATTTGCCAGC
>JAPOUL010000009.1 GCA_026708685.1 Bacteroidota bacterium | reverse complement strand
ACGGGTATGAAAACTGCAAATCTACCGACATCTATCTTGCAAATCTACGGGTATGAAAACTGCAAATCTACCGACATCTATTTTGCAAATCTACGGGTATGAAAACTGCAAATCTACCGAGACCTATCTGCAAATCTACGGGTATGGAAACTGCAAATCTACCGAAGCGTATAATGCAAATCTACCGAAAACATAATCTCTTGATTGAGACTCTGAGATTAGACTACACCTATTATTTCTCAAAAACTAATGAAAGTTTCGGATTCTAATATGATTCCACGTGCATCTGAGTTCTTGCTTGCCGAGGCGCTTGAAGATACACCAATTGTTCTCATCCAAGGGCCACGGCAATGTGGAAAAACGACGCTCGCCAAAAAGGTTGGACAGCTACGAGATTATTCTTACTTCACATTTGATGACGAAGATACCCGACAGTATGCAGAAGATGACCCAAGAGGGTTTGTAGACAATCTACCGAGTCATACCATTCTTGATGAGGTACAATATGTGCCAAAATTGTACAGAGCAATCAAAGTATCAGTGGATGAAAACAGACTACCAGGAAGATTTATCCTGACGGGGTCAACCAATCTGCTACATGTTCAGGGATTTGCTGACGCGTTTGTGGGTCGTATGCAGATCGTGCACCTGCATCCATTGTCCCAACAGGAGATTGAACAAAATGGCTCCGCCAATTTCGTAGAAAATCTATTTAGTGAGACGTTTAAGACCGGAAGGTACGAGCGCTTAAAGAGTAACCTTTCAGAGAGAATTGTATCTGGAGGCTATCCAGAGGTACTTACCCGTATCTCTGATCGTACCCATCTTCCTTGGTACCAAAGTTATGTTGAATCTCTTGTTCAGAAAGATGTCGTCAAGTTGGCCAAGATTCAATCATCTGAAACATTTCCTCAAATACTGGCTGCCGCGGCCAGCCTATCAAGTCAACTTTTGAATGTTTCTTTCATCGCAAAGAAACTGAAGATGAATCATCATACCGTGAGAAATTATTTGACTCTACTGGAACGCCAGTTTCTGATTGAACGGCTACCTGTTTGGTATAACAATCAATTGAAACGCCTCATAAAAACACCTAAGATTCACATTGGCGATACTGGGATTGCAAGTAGTTTGCTTAGAACCAATGCACAATCTCTGCGGAAAAATCGTTCATTGTATGGGCAGCTTGTTGAATCTTTTGTCTTACAGGAATTAAAACGACAGGCAAGTTGTTCGTATGAACCATATAAATTCTATCATCTTCGGGATCAAGATGGCTTTGAAGTAGATATCATCATAGAACTCGGTGCATTTGAATTAGTGGGTATCGAAGTGAAGTCAGGTGCATCTATCGATAGATCTGATTTTAAGGGATTGAGAAAATTGAGGGATTCTCAAGAAGATCGATTTAAATGTGGTGTGTTGTTCTATGATGGAGAGTTCTGCAGAAAGTATGGTGACAGAATATACTCTGCACCTATTCGCATGCTCTGGGAAAGTGAATCAATCAGATAGTATCTTCTGAAATCAATCACTGATAAATTGACTCGTTATCTCATAGTAGATAATAGTCATAAAAAGAATGTATGTGGGCTTTACAAAAGCGGGTGGGTTCATTTTTCAGGTGGTTCATGAAAAAGGCGGAATCTTCAATCTTTGAGCGATTATTAACGATTTGTGTTTGCATCTTCATCATGCATTGGTATGATAGAATCCATAGTCCTGAGTCTACGTCTTTGAAAGATGATATCACTAGCACATTGTATCCATAGATACGGGATTATTCCTATTTTTTCTGTCTTTTGGTGGGGGCTCGGTTGCCAGAGTCCACAGGAGCCTCAAAAAGAGTACATTCAACTGACTGAAGTAACCTCCGAGTCTGGTCTTGGTATGTTTCGGCATGATAATGGTGCAGATGGTAAGAAATACTATGCCGAGCAGATGGGCTCGGGAGCTGCCTTTGTGGACTATGACGGAGATGGCTGGCTGGATATTCTTCTTGCAGGGGGTGGATTCTGGGATCGCATGCCACATCCCTGGTATAAACCCCTATGGATGTATCGGAATGTAGGTGATGGCACATTTGAAGATGTAACAGATGATGTCGGACTCCGAGATCTTCATGCCTACACGCTTGGACTTGCTACCGCCGATTATGATAATGATGGAGATCAGGATATATTGGTCACCAACTTGAATGAAAACATGCTTCTTGAAAATATGGATGGAGTGTTTAGACAGGTAGGTGAATCTGCAGGCCTTGCTTCTGAGGATGAGTGGAGCAGCTCTGCCCTCTGGGTAGATGCCAACCTTGATGGGTGGCTTGATGTATATGTTGGAAATTATGCGGACTGGACTCCAGAAACCGATAAATTCTGCCCCGAAGGTGGACTTGAGAAACTGTACTGTATCCCTGCGGATTACGAAGGGATGCCAAGTCGTTATTATCAGGCCGTGGGAGATGGATCCTTTATAGAACGCACACATGAATCTGGATTATATCATTCACTTGGGAAAGCCCTCGGCATCGCCGAATGGGATTTTAATCAAGACATATGGTCGGATTTGGTGGTGGCCAATGACGGAGAGGGCGATCTCTTTTTTCTCAATAATGGGGATGGTGGGTTCTCAGAACGAGGCGTTGAGAGTGGCATGGCTTTCAGTGAACATGGGGAAGCTCGTGCAGGAATGGGGATCGACATCGGAGTCGTAGATACAACCGGTACTCCCACGATCTTTGTAGGAAACTTTTCCTCAGAAATGATCGGTGTCTATCACTATTTAGGCAATGGCTTGTTTAAAGATCGTGCGGCCATTTCTAAGATTGGTCAACCCAGTTTAAATACACTCACCTTTGGTCTCATGCTCTTGGACATTGATTTGGATATGGATCTGGATCTGTTTGTAGCCAATGGGCATGTCTATCCCGATCGGCTGGTGGGACAGGATAAGATCACCTATGAGCAGAAAGCACAGTTATTTGAAAATAATGGGCATGGATTTTTTCAGGAAGTGTCACCGTCAAGGACTCTGCCACTAACCATCGAGATGGTCGCCCGCGGGGCTGCTTATGGTGACTATGACCGCGATGGAGATCTTGATCTACTCATCGTCGAAAATAACGGGCCCGTCCACCTGTGGCGCAATGATGCTCAAGGCCGTAACTGGCTTCGTGTCACCTTGACGGGCACCGTTGGCAATCGAGATGCATTTGGTTCTCGAATTCGTATCTATGCCGGAGGACAAGTTCAAGAGCGTCGTATTCGTTCAGGATCCAGTTATTTGTCTCAGAACGAAATCGTAGCCTCATTTGGATTAATGAATATTGAAGTCATTGATAGCATCAGAGTAGACTGGCCCATGAATCATTCACAAGTGTTGTATGATCTGCCCGTGAATACGGAAATTCATATTACAGAGGGGCAACAGGGATGGACGCAACGCCCGATGTCTGGAATCATTCATTAATCATGCGTCACATTTGTGTTTTGCTGATCGGAGTGATCCTCGTGGCGGGATGTGGTCAAGTGACTACTCAAGAACTCAATGCCCCTTTGATTCAGTTAACAGACGTCACTGAAGAAGCTGGATTGGCAGGGGTTGTACATGTCAATGGTGGGTTTGGAGAATCCTGGGCTCCCGAAATTGTCGGTGGAGGAGGTGCTTTTTTTGACTATGATCAAGACGGATGGCAGGATATCCTCGTCGTGACTGGCGGTGCATTTGAGGGAGAGAGACTCCTCGGCGCACATCCTGCATTGAGGCTCTTTCGCAACCTCGACAACGGAGGCTTTGAAGAAGTAACCCAGCCTGCCGGACTGTCTATCCTGAGGGTATACAGTCTCGGCGTGACGATCGGCGATTATGATAATGACGGTGATCAGGATATTTTTGTGACTACTGTGGGTAATGATCTGCTACTCCGTAATCAAGGGGGAATTTTTGAGGAAGTGGGGGAAATAGCTGGAGTTGGGCAGGTCAGTGAATGGAGCACCAGTGCAATGTTTTTTGATGGCAATCGAGATGGCTATTTAGATCTTTATGTCGGGACCTATGTTCATTGGACTCCCAAAGATGATATCTATTGCAGTTTTGGAGGAAATAAAGTGTACTGTACTCCCGAAGTCTATGAGGGCATTGCAAGTCGGTATTATGAGAATCAAGGAGATGGTTCCTTCAAGGATGTGACTGAACAGGCAGGATTTTGGGGGGGGGTGGATGCGATTCGTGATAAAACACTGGGGGTCGCCGAGCTGGATGTCAACCAAGACGGATGGCCTGATGTAGTGGTTGCCAATGATACAGAACGGGATATGCTCTTTATGAACCAACGAGATGGCACGTTTCTGGAAAACGGAATCTACAGTGGAATTGCCTATGATCAGCATGGGAAACCACGGGCTGGAATGGGGATTGATGTTGGGGTAGTTGATGATTCAGGAGAACCCTCCATTTTTATCGGAAATTTTTCACACGAAACGGTCGGAGTCTACAAACATAGAGGCAATGGAAGTTTTACTGACCGTGCCGCTACATCACGAATTGGACTGCCGAGTTTTAAGACCTTGACCTTTGGGTTAGTCCTTTTTGATGTTGATCTGGATGCAGATCTAGATTTGCTCATTGCAAACGGCCATGTTCAAACCCATATCGCACAGATTGTGGATGGAATCACGTTTCGTCAACGTCCTCAACTCTTTCTGAATGATGGAACAGGCATCTTCTCAGAGATGCCCGCAGACGGTGCGCTGAAAGAAACGTTTGTGGGGCGTGGACTGGCAACGGGGGATTATGATCAGGACGGCGATTTAGATGTACTCCTGATCGAGAATAATGGACCCGCCCATCTGTGGCGCAATGATCTCCAGGAAAAGAAATGGCTTCGCGTTCAACTGACTGGAACGATCAGCAATCGCAATGCGTATGGTGCACAAATTCATCTCTGGAGTCAAGGAAACATGCAGGTTCGGCGCATCCGAAGTGGATCAAGTTATCTGTCACATTCTGAGTCTGCAGCATTTTTTGGATTGCAGCATGTTCCAGACAGCTTATTGGTACGATGGCCCAGCGGGCTGGAAACACGTCTGTATGAAATACCCGTCAATACGACGATACATCTTGAAGAAAATGGGATCTAAGTGGAGAGTCCTTCAGATCAGTGCACTTTTTTTGCTGGCCTGTTTCGTAGGATGTAGTCAATCAGAGCCTGAGTCCAATGATTCTGAGCCATCTCTGCGAGATGTACAGATTGTTTTTACTGATGTGACCGAAGCGTCTGGATTGGGCATGTTCCGGCATGAAACGGGAGCATTTGGGGAAAAATGGTTTCCCGAAACAATGGGGGCAGGTGGCGGTTTTTTTGACTATAATGGAGATCAGATCCTCGACATTGTGCTCGTAGCCGGAAGTGAATTTCCATCGGACTCTACCGTAGAGCAGCCTGCACTTCGCTTGTTTCAAGGAAGCTCAGAGGGAACATTTATAGATGTGACTACAGAATCTGGATTAGAATCAATTCGTAGTTATGCTTTTGGTGTGAATGCCGCTGACTACGATAATGACGGAGATGCTGATCTCTTTGTCACAGCATTATTTAAAAATTTTCTCCTTCGTAACGATCAAGGATTTTTTCAAGAAATCACCGAAGAAGCCGGTCTTGGACAGTATCGTGAATGGAGTACGGCAAGTGTATTTTTTGATGCAAATCTGGACGGATGGCTGGATTTATATATTGGCAATTACGTCCAATGGACTCCAGAAATAGATATCTTCTGCACGAGAGTAGGTGATAAAAAATCCTATTGCACACCAGAACAGTACGAAGAAATTTCTGGACGATTTTATGTGAATCAGGGTGACGGTACGTTTGAAGAACGCTCCGAGGATTTTAGTGGGCTTCCTGGGAAGACGCTTGGTGCTTCAAGTTTAGATTACAATAAGGACCGTTGGCCCGACTTGATTGTCGCCAATGACACCCAGAATGATCTTTTGTTTGAAAATAAAGGCGATGGCACATTCATTGAAAAAGGAGTTACCAGTGGGATAGCCTTTGATGAAAATGGACGGGCACGGGCAGGGATGGGCCTTGAAATGGGAGTCGTAGATGAGACGGGAGAAGAAACCGTGTTTATTGGACATTTTTCTGGCGAAATGGTGGGAGTCTATCGCCATGCTGGTAGCGGAATTTTCATTGAACGAGCAGCTGTTTCCCAGATTGGACGGACAAGTCTTCCAACGCTCACCTTCGGAATGATCCTTGCAGATTTTGACCTTGATAGCGACCTTGACTTGATCACGGCGAATGGTCACATCACCGATGATATTGCAGAAGTCGAAGAAGGAATCACCTTTAAACAACTCACCCAGATGTATATTAATGTTGGCAATGGACGATTTTCAGTCGCAGAGCCAATTGGTGTACTTTCAGATTCACTGTTAGGACGCGGTGCTGCATGGGCAGATTATGATGGTGATGGGGATCCAGATGTATTGATTACCGAAAATGGAGGCCCTGCCCACTTATGGCGTAACGATACTGAACCTGGGCACTCTTTGACGGTGCAGTTGATTGGAACCCAGAGTAACAAAGACGCGATTGGCACCCGTGTTCGCCTTAAAGCCAATGGATCATGGCAAGAACGCTATGTCCGTAACGGGACCAGTTATCTATCCCAAAGTCAGCAGTGGCCGGTATTTGGACTTGGGATGGTAGAAACCGTAGATTCCTTAGAGATTCTCTGGCCCAGTGGAATCTTGAACCAAATGTCAACGATACCGGCTGGGATGCTCACATTGATAGAAGGTGAACTGTGAACGATACCTGGAAACTTCCATACCACTCTTTTTACCACATTGTACGATTGAATGCTGCACTATTGTTCTGATGTTGAAACCTGTTGGTCTCAACATCAATACTGGATGAAGATACCGAATCCAGATGCCCTATGGGTAACTCTTTTCTGTTTGATCATTTTGATATCTGGCTGTCAGCAGCCCGAGAGAATTGCCGAAAAGCAGAGGCAGCTTCTTTCTCCAACCGTTGCTAGGTACATGGTTGAAGCCGAAAAGGCATTTAGCCGCGGAGTGTATGAAGTGGCTCTGGCGTACACCGACAGTGCAGAGGTTCATTTTGCCGACTTAGCAGATCTTCATTTTTTGCGTGGAAAAATCTATACCCAACTCAATCGAATTGATGTCGCCCAGGCTGCCTATCAGGTCGTCTTGGAAATCGATCCATACTATCCAGGGGCAAGATTTGATATGGGGCTCAACAGTTTTCGGCGGGGCAAACTACGTGATGCCGTTAATTATTATCTGGCAGAAGAATCCGAGGTTGGACCATCCACTGCTCTCTACCATGAACTTGGACGGGCTTATGCAAAGTTAGGAGTACCAGATAGTGCTATAGCTGCGTATGAACAGGCTCTTTCCATTGACCCTGAACATACGACGACCTATATGTGGCTTGGTCAATTACTGGAGGAGACGGGAGATCTGCATGATGCTCTGGAGATGTCTCTGGCCGGTTTGAACTTACGACCAGATGATTTAGACTATCAGTATATCGTTGGCACCCAGTATTTTCGTCTGGATTCTGCCGAGGCAGCTCGTCCATACCTTGAAACCGTTGCACAACATTGGTCTTGGCATCATGGTGCACAGTTCAACCTTGGACAGGTATATATGAGGCTTGGTCTAGAGGATGATGCACAGGTTTATTTTGAGCGTGCTGAAAAGGCACAGCAGTTGCAACAACGCGTCAACGAAGCTCAGAATGCCATCAATAACGACCCAGGATCACCAGCGAATTGGATTGAACTTGGCAACCGCCTGCGAGAATCAAAAAAGTACGGCCGTGCCATTGAGGCCTTCAAGAATGGGTTGACGATTGAAGTTCCATCAGGACTCGCATTGTTTATGCAAACCAATATTGCGACCTTATATATTGAATGTGGAGACTATGACGAAGCCATCAAGCGGTTGGAAGCCATTTTACGTGCTGATCCAGATTTGAGTGCTGCCCGATTGAATCTTGGTGTAGCATATGTACAAAGTAGAATGCCAGATGCAGCTCGTATCGTATGGCTTGAACTCTTGGATCGAGAACCAGACCATTTGATTGCTCAGAATTATTTGCAACAATTAGACGATTGGAATCAGAACAACAATGTGGAAAAAAGTACTACTGATTGTAGTGATCATGGCTAACCCAATGACTGAGATCTATGCTCAAGTCATTGAGGATGGAGACTGGGTTGGGCGGATCATTCATAGGACTGGCCGATACATGGATTCGGTCTATAAAGTTCGCAACTCGGAGGATGGACTCAAGATCACTCTGGAAGTAGAAAATTATGGACCTTTTGAGTTTAGAGATATCCGCGTGACTTCGGATAGCTTATCCTTCGTATGGACTCCTTCATTTGATCTTCCCTGCACATTGGTTCGCCTTCCTGACGGTATTTACCATGGAGTATGCAACGATCCGTGGGGAGGCTTTGGTGGGGTAATTATGGCCCCTCCTGGATCAGATGCCGATCATATCATTATTGATGAAGCGACTGTCACGAATATGACAGGAGTGGATCTTGATGCATCCGAGCCTGCCCCATGGCTTCTTGGAGATTCTTACCCACTTGGACAAACAGCCAAGATTGACGGCACAGAGATGAATTATGTGGATGCAGGAAGTGGACCTGTTACGATCGTATTGATCAGTGGAATTGGGGATGATCTAACCTCATGGGAATTACTTCATCAAAACTTAGCGTCTTCATTTCGAGTGATAGCTTATGACCGACCTGGATTAGGTTTGTCAACGGAATTAAAGGAGTCTCCAAGTCTTGAACAGATGACGAATCAATTATATCAATTGCTTCAATCAGCCGATGCCGCTCCACCCTATCTATTGGTCACGCATGCAGCTGGCTCTTGGATTGCCCGCCAGTTCATAGACGTATATGAAGATGATATTGGGGGAGTTGTGTTTATAGATCCACACTATGACGGACAGGCTACTATGTGGCAAGCTTTTGATGCCGACGCATGGCAATCCTACTGGAATCGTCTGAAGCGTTTTCAGTCAACACTCCCTGGTGGTACTGGTTTGGAGTTTAACATGTATGCGTCGATCATAGATGAACAAACAAAGTCTGAGATTACGGCAGTGCCTTCGGTTCCGACAGTCGTATTGACGGCAGGGCGTGCATCAGATAGCCCCATTTGGATTGGTGATTCACCTGAGGGACGTAAAATGTGGGGTGAGTTTCATACTTCTTGGGTGAACCAGATGCCCATGGGAACCCATCAGGTTCTTGAATATGGCTCCTATATTCATCAAGAAAGCCCTGAATCCATAGAACAAGCAATCATTGATTTACTTAGTAGCCAGTGATTTACTCAACCCGCATAACCCTCTGAGAGGAGATCATACGACCATCCAGTGAACTCCGAATAAAATAGACTCCATTAGATAAGTCTCTACCTGAAAGGGTTATGTCTATGGGTTGATGCATGGGTGGAGTACCGCTAAATAATGTGCGGACTTCTCTCCCGAGTAGATCGTACAGTTCAATCGTTACAGAGCCCGATAGTCCAGTAGTAATTTCAAACTTGGTCTCTGCTGAAAACGGATTCGGATAGGCCAGTCCAGTCATTAAAGCTTCTGGATAAAGTTCCACCGTGATGGGTTCACTCACTTGTTCTGTGCCATTTGAATTCACCTGCCTTATCTGAAACGAATACATTCCCGGTTGGAGATTATGCACGGTATAACTGAATGTCATTGATGATTCTGGACTTCCAAAGACTTGAGCAATGGTTTGGGGTGGTTGAACACGTTCAATGAAAAATGTAATGGAGGTTGAAGGTTGAGTAGTAGACCAAGTTAACTCAATGGACTGTCGATGGATGATAGCATTGAGATCCATGATCTGAACGAAGCCGTAGCCGCTACAGTCACTTCGCTTGGGTAATTCACAGATTGGGTTTACATTGATAGTTGCATATTCATCCGTATCTGGCAGGCAAATTCCAGCATTCATGGATAGGTCACACTGGTCTATCTTGGTTCCAAGGGTTGCGATTTCAAGGGGTAAAATTCCGGTGAGTTGATTATCGCTAAGATCTAAACGGGTCAATTGGGTCAATTCATCATAGGTGACTGGAATTTCTCCCTGAAGGTCGTTGGATGACAGGTCAAGGTTTTGAAGATTTTGGAGAGACGAGAGAGTATTTGGTAGGTTTCCAGACAGGTTATTGTTTGGCAACGCGAGATGGGTGATGTCTTGATTGCTACATTGAACTCCATGCCACTGACAGGGCTCTGAGCTTGCAAGCCATCCATCACTTTGTCCCCAGGATGGCCCATTGGTTTGAGTATAGATGGTTTCCAGAGTTGAACAGTGTGAACCTTCACATATTTTGCAACTATTCTGCGGCGTGAGAGAGCATACTTCTCCCAGATATGCATAGGGAGGTGAATCAGGGATGCATAACTGGGTTTCTCCAAATTCACAATGTGTGATGTTAGAGGCAAAGATTACCAATGAAAGAGGAAGTGCCCCCGTAAACTGGTTATTGGTCAAAGAAAGCCATAAGAGTTGATCCAGCTGATGCAGTTCAGGGGGAATATTTCCTGAGAGTTGATTATGACTGACATCTAAAAAATCCAACAAGTTCATCTGTCCAATCCAATCGGGGATTTCTCTGGTTATGGAGTTGTGGCTGATGTTGAGGTGTTCCAGTCGAGTCAGGTTCTGAAGAGTATCAGGAATGGCTCCTCCCAATTGGTTTACACTTAGATCTAAGTGCTTTAAATTGGTTAATTGTCCGAGTCGTTCTGGAATACCTCCAGTGAGTTTATTATTGCCGAGATCAAGTTCACGAAGATTGGTCAGATTACCGAGTTCAGCGGGGATGGCACCAGTGAAAGCATTGCTGTTAAAGGAGAGGACTTCCAAGTGTTTTAGGTCTCCCAGCGTAGCTGGAATTACGCTCGTCAATTTTTTAAGACGGATACCAGGCCCCGAATTATCAATGCGGAGTGATTGCAATTCTGAAAGAAAGGCGAGATCGCCGGGAAGCGTGCCAGTGAGGTTATTTCCTGAAAGATCAATATGTGTAATTTCTCTAGGCCACCCAGAAGTTCGACATGTGATGCCATACCAGTCACAGGGTTGATTGGTTTGTAGCCATCCCCGTGCATTAAGCCAACGGAACCCATCTGTATCGTAGAAGAGTTTTTCCAGGGCTCGGCAGTCTTCAAGGCTAAGTTGATCAATCCGAGTACATCCTAAAAATTGTGCCTTAGCCAAAGCATGGAAACATGCACCGAAGATCAAAGCGACAACAATAGATCTAACCATGATTCTTATAGTCTCAGTTGCTGTACTTGCTGTTTCTTTAAATGTTTGCATCCCACAAGCCAGAGATATGACGTTCATGAATATGACATTGTGCAGATATAAAGACTGACAGTGAAAGCCATGTAGATGTTTTCAGAATCATTTTATGGATACGTTACGATAAAGACAGGAGCTTTTCGGATACTATGACATTGTGCTTCTCCAAATCATACACTAAGATTTGAGAAGTCAAGTTATCGCTTCAATGGAACCAAGTACATCAGAATTTGTATTCCGTTTGTGTTTCTAGATATGCTTTGTCTCAAAACTGATTCAATAATTTTTGGCAGAATTTCTCCTCAGAGGTATCTTCTATCATTTGGGCAGTTTGTATTTGAAGCATCAGCATTGATCGATCTCCTTGGAGGTATTTACAAAACCTAACACCAACAAGTGCGTCTCATGATGTGCAGTCAATATTTACGCAGAACATCAACTTTCAAAAACCTCGGTGTACTAGATTTGTTACCACAAATCGTTGTTGTCTCTCACTTCTTGAGTCATATCTCAAAATCGTAAAATTAGCCAGAAGCAATGGTATGTGATCAAATTTCACCAACCGATTGAAAATCGTATTCATGCTATATTATATGGGGCTTCCGTTTTTTAAGTAGGTGAAGCATAAATATTTTTGGAAGTGCAACTATGGTGCACACTGAATGGTTACAAAGTGGTCAATCAAGATGGTAACGAGGCTTTCATGGTTGCTATTCACCTGCGGGAAGGTTATCGTTCCATTGAAAACTCGCCTTGACCTTTACGCTTGTCTTCGTCATCACCTTTATCTTTCTTCACACCAGATGGATCATCTTTATTAGAAGGAAGCAGTATCTGGTCGGGCATGGGAGATAGCTGCTTGGATGTCTGTGGAATGTCTTGGCTTTTGTTTCTAGCGTACTCATCAACAAGCCATGCATGCAAGGAGGGAATAGGAATCCCATAGTCACCATCCTGTCTTTCATCAAGTATCCCTCTGTGAAGTGTGTTCTCGAAAAACTTGCAAGTATCCTCTACCGTGTATTTCTCCTTAAATGCAAACATGATATCTTCTTTGTCCACAGTCCCGTCTGGTGGAAGATCGATAAAAAGTTGTGCCAGAATCTGTCGATCCTTCTTGGAAATGCCTTTGGCACGGGTCTGGTAATAATCTATCTGATTCACACGACCCTGAGCAAGCACAATCTGTAGGTCTTCTTCCGTAGGCATTCTATTTATATCGACGAGGTGATCCGCAGCAGCTCCCGCATATGATATGATGTGGTGGGGCCATCCGTGGGTGTGCTCCGCGATGTCTTTAACCCAGCTTGGTGGTGGCTTAACCACACCCCCCTCTGCAACAATGAGATCTCGTATAACAGCACAGGTAGATTGATGATCTAATGATCCAAGACGTATACGGCAATTATCCTCAAACCGTGAAACCCCCAGAGAATCGTAGGCGGATTCGGTCGTTCCCAATCCCGCTGTAAGAAGCATTACTGGATGTCCAACATCGCCATTATGAATCAAATTTAAGGTATCCTCAGCTACGACGTGAATCTCCGATTCATTCGGTATATTACGTAACCTTTGAGCTTCATCAAGCACAAGGATCAGTCCTGTTTCGGGGGTCAGATGTCGGAGAATTTCTGTTGGAGTGGCAAGTCCTGCTACATGTCCGACCACCTTACCCGCAACAACCTTAATACCAACTTCTATTGCAATTTCAGCATCAATGAAGTAAGCCTTTCCGAGTGCTTGTGCTAGTGATACGGGGTCATACAGATCTTTTACTCCGATCTTGGCTACCGCCCACGGATCATCCGCTGCCAAGGCTTTTTGGGAGAGTTTTGTGAGCAGTGCAGTCTTTCCCGCACCGGGTGGACCCTTAATTAAAAAGGTGCTACCCTCGTTTATAGAACGGTAGTTTTCAAGGACCGCATCAAATGTGTCCATGATCTCATCTCGACCATGAAAATATTCTGCACGTCCACGTCTACGCCTAAATTTAGAGTTCATCACGATGAGGGTAATCTTTACTTACGTACTACCCATTAGCCAGTAAGTTCACAATCATTACTGAACGCAGAGACCATGCGTACAACGATTATTTTTACAAAATCGCCCATACCTTACCCCTAAAAATACGGATGTTAGATGGTCGTATTTGGATTGACTTTCCACAGGTTAGTGAAACCTATCCCTACGATATGTAGGGCAAAGTCATTTCAATGACATGCAGACATGATGGGATTTGATTCCTTACGCTCAAACTGGATCATTGCTCCAAAGTAAGCGTCACCAGTGGATCTAAAAAGAATCTATTTCAGATCCACGCATACCTTTTCAGAGAAGTTTTTTATCATACTCAGGAACGGTGCAAGCTAGGGTATGGAAATGTAAAGGAACCTGAACCCTCATCTCATGCGAGCAAAAATGTTGACCATCACAAGATACATATCTCAAGAGTTGCTTACGTGATATATCTTGTGATGTTCATCTCAGATCTTACGGACACTACCATAGAAAATCCATTCATTCCATACCTTACCCCTAATAATTTAGATAATCTGATGATGATTCGGTGGATGTGCATGGGTATATTCTGTCGTTGTAGCCAAAGATGCATGCCCCAGTGTATCTTTGACTAAATGAATTGGTGCACCTTGATCAGGAGCATGGGAGGCATGGACATGACGTAATCAGTGAGGAAACACCTTCTTGATTAATCCAGCGTTCTCCGTAGCAGTCCGTACAACCCGGGGAATGGTTGATCTAGCCAAGTCAATACCCTTTGATTTTGCAAAACAGGGTCATTTAACTCAGAGAAGGCGGATTCTGATTTGAGTTTCATCAGATCAGTCCAAACGGGTGGAAAAACTAGAACAACGCGTGTCTTATTACCCTTTCCGTGTAAAGTGACCTGACCACATTTGTTGCTTTCACGGGAAATAATGTGCTTCCATCAGAGTTGAACCAATTCAGTAACCCGTCCCCGATGCATTTAATAGATTATGTTTGGGCATTATATATCTAATTACACAATGGTGGTTGGATTCGGATTGACGCTTTAACACCCGTGCCTCCCAAATGAGCCTTTTGCAAAACCTCAGGATCAACTCCAAAAAACGAACCAGAAGAGCATCAGTGCATTAATTTTTCTAAAACGCAGAGGTTTTGCAAACGCCTCAGGCTAATGGAATATCGTCCTCATGAGCAGGTTTTACCAATAAACGACTTACATTGAGATATCTCGAATTTGTAGATTTGTTCCAATTTGCAAAATCACCGCTAAACTCCAAGATTACCTGCCTAAGTCCCTTTTACTCCATATTCTAGGTCTACTATCCATGTTTAGGAGAATCATTCTAGCCTCTTCCTTGAACGTATCTGGGCAATGCGGGTCATATGGATCTGAAGTAGTAATCCCATGAGTAGAGCCCGACAGGATGCAAGTGGTCTGCGTACCCACCATGGATGTAGGGTAGCGAAATGACCTGTTTTAGGTCCTGATTTTTCCTTAACTGCATGCTGTGAAATCTCGGAGATCGGGAAATCACCCTCAGCAAGTCGCTTGCACTCTCTCGGAATCATTCAATCTCCTCACTGTTATTTTGAAAACCTTGATCCATCTCAGCCAAACTCAAATTAGATTCTGACACTATTTCTGATGTTTCTATTGCTCTACGAGCACGCTCAATTTCTGACGTAAGAAGATTTTCATCTGGTAGAACCGTACGGTACTCGGAAGCCATAATTTTATTGGGTAATCCGTCCAGAGCATATTGTGCAATAGTTTCATCCCTTTGGGCACATAGAATCAATCCGATAGGTGGATTTTCTCCTTCCTCAACCCAGTTTTCCTTAACATAATTCAGGTAGAGGTGCATCTGACCAGCGTCGGCATGAGTGAATTTCCCAAGTTTCAAATCAATTATCACTATGCATTTAAGTCTACGGTGATAAAACACTAAATCTATTCGATACCACGCATCACCTATACAGAGTGTCGCTGTCGTCCCATAAAGCAAAAATCTCTACCCAATTCAAGAAGAAACTCCGCCAAATGCTTGATTAATGCTTCTTCTAGGTCACTCTCGGAGTATTGATCTTTTAGATTTAAAAATTCAAGTATATACGGGTCCTTAAATGCTTCTTCAGGTCTGATAATATGACCGATATCATTCGCTCTTCCTTTTTTGAGCATTGCAACCTTATCTTTGGATAGTGCTGTACGCTCATAGAACTGAGAATTAATCTGTCGGTCCAATTGTCGAACCGACCACCCTCCATTCACCGCCTCTGTTTCATAAAATTCTCTGGCATGTGAGCTTTTCACTGAAAGTAGGCGTACATATGCTGACCATGGAAGCGGAAAATACGATGCAAGATGTCTCAGTGAAGATTCGGCAGACAGTGTCTGCCGTTTTTGATCATCACTAGATTCTGCCGACACCGTAGGCACTTTTTGCCAATAGAGGAAAAAAGCCTTCATTTTCCATAGGCTACGTACCGAAAATCCTCTTCCATAACGAGCAGTAAGATCAGACGACAAGCGTCTGATAATCTCGTCACCATAATTTGCACGATCTCGACCATTTTGCTAAAATTCAACAATGTATTGACCAATCAACCAGTAAGTCGCAGTCACGATAGAATTGACTGATCGTGCAGAATATCCATGTGCAATATTGAGAATCCCAGATACACTGTCAAAAAACGACTGGTAACTCTGATCCAATGCGTCCGATTTTTTATCCAAAATTCCCATCAATAAACTTATTTTAAATGAGGCCTTTGTAAAACCTCTCTGTCAATTCTAATAAATGCATCAAGGGTAATCTATGTCAACATTTCAACTATAACGCAATGTGTTGCAATAGCCTCAACAACTAAATATACACAATTACGCACTATCTTCCAGTTATGCGACTTCCTTAACATCCAACCAGTAATGCTGAACCTTGGTGACCTCCTGCCAAGAAAATCGTGTAGGATCATGAATAGGGAGCTGAAGTTTAGGTTGAGATGTTGGACAACAGGTCACAATATATAGCCAATAACAATCCCTACGATCCTCAGCAATACAACGCTCATTTGGTGTGAGCATTATGCTCCCTGTAGGATTGGAGAGTCCCTTAATCTCAATCAGACGTAACTCGCCAGATTCTGGATCATGACTGGTGATGTCGTAACCAAGATCTCCTTGTGCACATTTTTGACTTGACACCCCCAAAGCATGAAGAAATAGATCATTTTACTACTAGGAATAATGGGATTCTGAAAAAGCATCATAGCCACAAAGGTGTGATCATCATTTATTTGAATAGGTCAAGTGATTGATTAATTCTCCGAAACAGGATTCAGCAAAAGGGTTTTCGGTTTCACGATGCATTTAAACTTTATCCATTTTGAAATCATACATTTCAGTTGTAGTTTGTAACTTTATATTTTCATAGCTGCTCAACTTGTTGTGTACCTTTCTCGAACTCTTGGATTATTAACTCTATTGTGTCTGGGTGCCTGTCAAGCACCTCTGGATTCGTCTGAGTTGCCAGATACGATTGATTATAACTGGCATGTCAAACCTATCTTGTCGGATCGTTGCTATGTATGCCACGGACCAGATGACCGTGCCAGACAGGCAAGCCTTAGACTTGATACCCAAGACGGGGCCTACGGAGTTAGTCGAAATGACTCTACACGGCACATCATCGTTCCGGGAGATGCCAGTGCTAGTGTGCTGATGCATCATATCTCAAGTGAGGATCCGAGTCAGCAGATGCCGCCCCCTGAGAGCAACTTATCTCTATCACAACAGGAAATTGACATCCTCCGTCGTTGGATTGATCAAGGTGCAGTCTGGAAACCACACTGGGCATTCACACCCCCACAACGATCAGAGCTTCCTGAAGTGCATCATGAGGACTGGGTTCTGCATCCAATTGATGCATTCATCTTATCCAAAATTGAATTGGCTGGCCTTACCCCTTCAAAACAGGCAAATCCAGAACAATTACTTCGTCGTGTGACCTTTGACCTGACGGGCCTTCCACCAACTCCGTCTGAGCTGAACGCATTTCTTGCTGACACTCAACCAGCGGCCTATGAACGTGTTGTGGATCAACTTCTTTCACGCCCTACTTACGGACAGCGAATGGCATCCATGTGGTTGGATATTGCCCGCTATGCAGACACACATGGGTACCAAGACGATCGCCCGCGAACGATGTGGCCATGGAGGGACTGGGTTGTCCGTGCATTCAATGAAAATCTTCCTTATGATGAATTTGTCACTTGGCAGATTGCCGGCGACTTATTACCCAATCCTACATTTGAACAACGACTTGCCACGGGCTTCAATCGAAATCATGCAATCACACAGGAGGGTGGGGTGGTTGCTCAAGAGTATCTTACCGAATATGTAGCCGATAGGACCAACACCACAGGAACTGCCTTTTTGGGACTCACGATGGAATGTGCAAGATGTCACGATCATAAATACGATCCGATCCTGATAGAGGAATATTATGGCATGTTTGCATTCTTCAATGGCATTGATGAACAAGCACAAATCAGCTATTTTGATCTTGCACCTCAACCCTCCATTCCCTATGAAAATCCAGCGTTGGAGGCTTTCATCACACGAACGCATCATGCGGTAGATTCATTGGAGGAAGTGATAGATTCCTGGCCACAGACTGCACCACCACTTGACTGGACTGCTGATCCTAACACCACATTGAATGCTAATCTTTTAGACTTCCTACCTCTTGATACTATAGAAAACCTGGCCACCCCATCGGTGCACGGAAGACATGGCAAGGCAAATACAGGGTTGGAAAAGTTGCTTCCATCGCCGAAGATGATCTCTGGTCGCAGGGGTCATGCAATGGAATTTGATGGGGAGAACTTCCTCAACATCGGTGAAGATGCTGACTTTGAATGGTACGACCGATTTTCGCTGAGTTCCTGGATTTGGACTCAGGATCAGCCAAAGAATGTTGCGATCGTATCCAAGCGTAACGGTGAACAAAAACGCGGAGGATATGATCTGGCAAGGACCGACCAGGGAAACTTGTTGCTACGTTTGATTCACGATAATGAACATCTCATTTCCGTCTCATCCACTGAAACGATCCCTCACAATCAATGGGTACATGTCTCTGCGACCTATGATGGAAGCGGTAGAGCCAACGGGGTCCGACTATACATCAATGGACTTCGGACAACCACACGTGTGAACTCTGATAACCTTGATCAAGAAAGCATCCTGAATGGAAATGGGCTACTGGTTGGTCACTGGACTCCACGGAATCAAACCAGAGATGACATTGAGGGAATGAAAAGGGGAGCAGTGGATGATCTTTACGTTCATGCTCGAGATTTGACCGCTCTTGAAGTTGCTTATTTAGCAGATCAGCCCTATCATTCTCATGAGATTGCACATTATCAAGCACATCATGATCACGCATTTCAAGATGCGATAGATGCTTTGGACGATCTGCGAAGCAAGATTACCCGAATCCCGCATGTCATGATCATGGAGGAGATGGAAGCACCTCGAACCACCTTTGTGCTTGACAGAGGTGCTTATGATGTGCCTATGGACTCAGTTGGTCCATCCATTCCAGAGGTGATTCTTCCGTTTCCCGAAGAATTTCCAAGAAATCGATTAGGACTGGCACAGTGGATCACCCATGATGAAAACCCCTTGACCGCACGGGTTGCCGTGAACCGATTCTGGCAATTACTCTTTGGTGCTGGACTCGTACAAACTCCTGAGGATTTTGGTAATCAGGGGGCACTTCCAACACATCCAGAATTATTAGATCATCTTGCCGTAACTTTCATTGACTCGGATTATGATATCAAAGCTCTGATCAAACAGATCGTGATGTCGGCCACTTATCGTCAAAGCAATCAACGTACGCCTACTCTGAATGAACGGGATCCAGATAATCTACTGTTGGCCCGTGCCCCAAGAAAACGCCTGTCCGCCGAAATGATACGTGATAATGCTCTCCTGGTGAGCGGACTGCTGAATCCAGTCATGGGAGGCGAACCCGTAAGACCCTACCAGCCGGCAGGACTCTGGAAAGCCCTTGCAAATCAAATTGGAGAAAATCGTTATCGGATGGGGCCAGATGTACATCGGCGTAGTATCTATACCTACTGGAAGCGAACGATTCCTCCCCCATCTATGCTCACTTTTGATGCACCAGACCGCTCTGTTTGTACCGTAGAACGCCAAATGACTTCGACCCCTCTGCAGTCGTTGATTCTATTAAATGATCCACAATATGTTGAAGCTGCCAGAGTACTTGCATCACGCGTCTCTGCAGTGGTGGGAACGAGTGACAGAGAGCGAATTGGACTGGCATTTCAATGGCTTACATCAAGGGTTCCACAACCAGAAGAGATCAACGCATTAAGTGAGCTGTTTACAACGCAATCTACTCAGTTCAAAGAAGATCCAGACCGTGCTCTTCAACTGGTTTCGGTGGGTCAGCATCAGGTTGAACCCGATGTTCAGATCTCTCAACTTGCGGCCATGACGGTTGTGACCAGTACCATTATGAATTTGGATGAAGCCCAGTACCGATGAGAGATCCCATTGTTGATGTTGGATGTCAAATGAATCGGAGGCACTTCTTTTCCAAGCTGAGTCTTGGAATCGGTAGTGCAGCTCTTGCCTCTCTTGTGGGATGTGGTCCGTCATCCAATGAAATGGCGGCCAAGACAACCCTACAGGGTGTGCTAAGCTCTCCCCATCTGACACCTAAAGCTCGCCGAGTCATCTATCTCTTCCAAAGTGGCGGTCCTTCTCAGCTGGAACTCTTTGATTACAAACCAACTCTGCAATCAATGAGAGGAGAAGACTTACCCGAATCCATTCGTATGGGGCAACGCCTGACGGGGATGACTGCCTTTCAAGACTCTTTACCTCTGGCATCCTCTATTTATTCCTTTTCTCAGCATGGTAGCAGTGGTACATGGATGAGTGAACTGTTGCCCTATACATCGAAAATTGTGGATGACCTGTGTATTGTTCGCTCCATGTATACCGAGGCGATCAACCATGATCCCGCGATTACATTTTTTCAGACTGGTTCCCAATTGCCAGGGCGACCCAGCATAGGAGCATGGCTGAGTTATGGTCTTGGAAGTGCAAACGAAGATTTACCAACCTTTTGCGTTCTCCTGTCACGTGGATTGCAGCGGCCACAACCCATCTACTCCAGACTCTGGGGGAATGGTTTTTTAGCTGCATTGCATCAAGGAGTCAAATTTGGTGCAGGAGCGGAGCCCGTTCTGTACCTCAATAATCCACCGGGTTTAGATGCTACTGATCGTCGTAGCATGCTCCAGCAGTTGGACCGGTTGAATGAAATGCACTACCAAACCAGTGGAGATCCTGCTATCCAATCAAGGATTGCACAGTACGAAATGGCTTACCGAATGCAAACCTCCGTGCCAGACATAACCGATTTGTCAGATGAGCCCGAATCTACATTTGAACTTTATGGAGAAGCGGCTCGCACCCCTGGTACATATGCGGCGAACTGTCTTTTAGCCCGCCGCCTCGCCGAACGAGATGTTCGATTTATCCAATTGTACCATATGGGATGGGATCAGCACGGAAACCTTCCCCATGATATTGCACTCCAATGTAAGGATACCGATCAGGCTTCGGCGGCACTTGTCACCGATTTAAAGCAGCGAGGACTCTTAGATGATACCTTAGTCATTTGGGGTGGTGAGTTTGGGCGTACCAATTACTCCCAAGGGGAACTGACAGAAATCAACTATGGGCGCGATCATCACCCCCGATGTTTTACGCTATGGATGGCAGGAGGAGGAGTCAAGTCTGGACTTACCTATGGTGCGACTGATGAGTTCGGATATAATATCACTGAAAATCCCGTTCATGTTCATGATTTTCAGGCAACCGTCCTGCACCTTCTTGGCATTGAACATGAACGACTGACGTATCGCCATCAAGGGCGGCGATTTCGATTGACAGATGTACACGGACATGTGGTTCAAGATCTACTTGCATAACTGGATACCCATTGCGGGATGGTTCCTTGTAATGGCATCCGTAGGTTGTGGAGATGTATCAGATGTTCGTGATGTGCAACTTCCCGACATCGTAGACTACAACTTTCATGTCCGCCCGATTCTTTCGGATCGATGTTATGTCTGTCATGGACCCGATGCCAATGCCAGACAGGCAGGGCTTCGCTTAGACGAAGAGTTCGGTGCAAAAAATACGGTGCTGACCACTGGAGGATATGCAGTGGTTCCAGGGAGTATCCGCAAGAGTCACCTCTATGAGCGGATCAAGTCCACCGATCCTGAGCACCAAATGCCACCCCCTGAATCCAATCTTTCCCTATCGGATCATGAAATCGCGATGATTGCTCGTTGGATTGATCAAGGAGCAGAGTGGAAACCACACTGGAGTTTTCTTCCACCCACCGTTCAACCATTGCCCTCTGTGAACCAAGAGGACTGGCCCACCAATGAGATTGACTATT
Source organism: Bacteroidota bacterium (assembly GCA_026708685.1). Classification (GTDB taxonomy): domain Bacteria; phylum Bacteroidota; class Rhodothermia; order Rhodothermales; family Bin80; genus Bin80. The sequence goes on along the minus strand of JAPOUL010000009.1, from coordinate 40,108 downwards.
TTGTCCTTTCACGTTTGGAAAAGGAGGGATTGGCCCCCTCTCTTCCAGCATCTCGAGGTCCCCTTCTTCGCCGGGTTACGTTTGACTTGACAGGACTTCCGCCCACCTTGGAAGAACTTGACCATTTCCTTGCAGATACATCTGCACATGCCTACGAAAAAGTTGTCGATCGGCTCTTAGCTTCCCCCGCTTATGGAGAATACATGGCCGCTTCATGGCTTGACATTTCCAGATATGCGGATACGCATGGCTATCAAAATGACCGCGACCGTTTTGTATGGCCATGGCGTGATTGGGTGATCAATGCCTATAATCGAAATATGCCATTTGATGAATTTGGAACATGGCAAATTGCCGGAGATCTCCTTTCGGATGCAACCATGGAGCAACGGATGGCAACCACCTTTAATCGCCATCATCGACAGACGAATGAAGGAGGTAGCATTGAGGAAGAGTTTCGAACAGAATATGTTGCAGATCGGGTCAATACGGTTGGCTCTGCATTCATGGGACTTACACTTGAATGTGCACGGTGTCATGATCATAAATACGATCCCATTACCCAAAGAAATTATTTTGGACTTTTCAGTTTTTTCAATAATGTAGACGAATCAGGACAAACCTCTCATTTTACGCAGGCGGTACCCGTTCCAGCCATGGACTTGCCAAATGTAGATCAACAAATCAAATTGGAACGTCTCCAAGATGCCATCACGACTGCTGAACAAGTCGTCAACGATCGGGTCAATGATGCTCGTGAACGTTTTGCTTCATGGGATCCTCCTCCATTAATCCATTCAAATTTAAAACCTCTCTTATCATGCGGATTTGAGCACATGATGGGAGAACAACTTCTTTGCGATCAAGGAAAAAGAGGCAAGGCTGTATTTATGCCAACGGTTATATCAGGTTATCACGGCAATGCCATGGCATTTGATGGAGAAAGTGGGTTTTCATTTGCACAGACGGGGAATTTTCGGCGAACCGATGCCTTTAGTGTGAGTCTTTGGGTCTATCCGGGTGAAGGGACTGGGATGATCATCCACCGCACCCAAGCTGCACTAGATGCCGGTAGTCGAGGATGGGAGCTGGCTCTTTCAGAGGGATCACTGGTTGCCCAGTTGGCCCATATGTGGCCAGAAAATGCCCTGCGAATTCAATCCATCGATACCATCCCCTTGAACCAGTGGACCCATGTTTCTATGAGTTATGATGGATCCAGTCAAGCCTCAGGGTTACATCTCTACATCAATGGGAATAAGGCGGAGGTGGACATCATTCGTAATGGATTAACCCGACCTATTGGCTATCAAGAGATGAAAGTGCCTTTACAGATTGCCTATCGATTTCGGGACAGTGGGCTTCGTGGTGGTGCAGTAGATGAACTCCGACTTTTTGATCGGAGATTATTTGATGTTGAGGTTGCTCAACTGGCTGGTGTGGATAACAAACCTTTAGATCAAGAAGGTCTATTTGAGTGGTACTTGAAGCACCACGAATCATCTTGGCAAGAGGCGAAGAACGTTCTTCAGGGGCTTCAAGAAGAACACGATCTTCTTCTCAATGAGATTCCTGAAATCATGGTGATGCAAGAGATGAAAGAGCCGCGTCAGGGCTTTATCCTGAATCGCGGTCAATATGACGACAAAGGAGATCCCGTAGAGCCACATACACCAGAGTCCGTTCTGGCATTCCCTGATCACTTGCCACCAAACCGCCTTGGTTTGGCTCGCTGGCTTTTTCGTCCAGACCACCCTCTCACCGCCCGGGTCGCGGTGAATCGATACTGGCAAAATTACTTTGGACAGGGAATCGTCTCTACTCCAGAGGATTTTGGTCGACAGGGAGCATTGCCCGTGTTTCCAGAACTTTTAGACCACTTATCCGCGGTATTTATCGATTCTGGATGGGATATTAAAGCTATGCAACGGCTGATCGTGACCAGTTCTACCTATACACAGCAATCCGAACCAACTTCTGAGCTACTAGCATTGGATCCACAAAATGAGCTTTTATCTCGCGGTCCACGACTACGTCTCACTGCGGAAATGATCCGTGACCAGGCCCTTGCCATAAGCGGGCTCCTTGATCCTACCCTTGGGGGACCCCCAGTCAAGCCATATCAACCCGCAGGGCTTTGGAAACAGAAGTCCGATGTCAGCTATGAACAGGGGACCGGAAGCGATCTGTATCGTCGGACGCTCTACACCTTCTTCAAGCGCACCTCTCCACCGCCATCACTGATCACCTTTGATCTGCCCACGCGTGATCATTGCGTTCTGCGCCGTCAGCGTACAACAACGCCAATGCAGGCACTGGTGCTACTCAATGATCCCCAGTATGTAGAAGCTGCCCGTCATCTTGCAGCTCGCATGATGGATATGACTACGCTTGAACAGCAGATTGAACTTGGATTCCGTGCACTGACCGGACGTACCCCCTCCGAACCCGAAACAGAAACCCTACGTGATATGTATAGAGAACAATTGGAACTGTTTGATCAGAAACCTCAACAAGCAATAAGCCTGCTAAACATAGGGGAATCGTTCGTAGATCCAGAACTCAATCCGGTCCAGTGGGCTGCTCTGACCATGGTGGCCAATGCACTCTTTTCTTTTGATGAATCAATTCGTAAATACTGATGCACGAGTGTTCCAACTATAATTCATGGACGACGCGCCGACAGTTTTTGGAGCGACTGGGGATGGGATTGGGTGGATTCGCCCTCTCGTCACTTGTCAATCCTGCGTTGGCTAAGGATCGAAAACTGGTTCCACGAGCCAAACGAATCATCTATCTCTTCCAGAGCGGAGGGCCTTCGCAGTTTGAGCTCTTTGACTACAAGCCAACAGTCAATGCCATGCACGGACAAGAGTTACCTGAATCCGTGCGTCAGGGTCAACGCCTGACAGGGATGACGGGATTTCAGAATACACTGCCTTTGGCACGTTCCCATTTCTCGTTTCAACAATACGGCGAAAGTGGTACGTGGATGAGTGAGTTGATGCCCCACACTGCCAAGATCGTGGACGAGCTCTGTATCGTCAAGTCCATGTATACCGAGGCGATCAACCACGATCCAGCGATCACCTTTTTTCTCACGGGATCACAAATTGCTGGTCGCCCTTCGTTTGGATCTTGGCTCAGCTACGGATTGGGAACCGACAATGAGAATCTACCTGCTTTCTGTGTACTGATTACCAAAGACAAATCAGGACAACCCCTCTATGCACGTTTATGGGGGAATGGATTTTTGCCATCTCATCATCAGGGGGTTCAGTTTCGAAGTGGACCCGATCCGGTCCTGTATCTGGGGGATCCCGCTGGGATCAGCTCTACTCAGCGACGCAAACAACTGGACCGACTTCAAGAGTTGCATTCCCTCAGACAGGGAGGAGCAGATTGGGAGCAGATGGAGTCGCGAATTGCACAGTACGAAATGGCCTACCGGATGCAGACCTCGGTTCCAGAGGTCATGGATCTTTCCAATGAACCCGACTATATCTATGACCTCTATGGACAAGATGCTAGAGAGCCTGGCACCTATGCCGCCAACTGCCTATTAGCCCGACGATTAGCTGAGCGTGGGGTACGCTTCATACAGCTGTTTCATCAAGGCTGGGATCATCATGGTGGACTTCCCTCTGGAATTCAGGTGCAGTCTAAAGAAACCGATCAGCCGTCGGCTGCTCTGGTTCAGGATCTCAAACAGCGGGGAATGCTGGAAGACACCCTTGTCATTTGGGGAGGAGAGTTTGGTCGTACGAACTACTGTCAAGGCCGCTTGACCGATGAAGACTATGGGCGCGATCATCATCCACGATGCTTCTCGTTATGGATGGCAGGGGGTGGAATTCGATCAGGACTCAGTTATGGAGAAACCGATGAGTTGGGCTACAACATCGTGCGGGATCCCATCCATGTGCACGATCTACAGGCTACCATGATGCATCTCTTGGGGATTGATCACGAGCGATTGACCTTCAAGTATCAGGGCCGCCGATTCAGGCTTACCGATGTTCATGGAGAAGTGATGATGCCATTGATTGGATGAGAGTCACTCCGATCGGTTTTGTGTTTGCGTTGGCCCTATTATCATGGGGGTGCACTCGTACACCAGAGATCAGTTTTAACCAGCAGGTTCGCCCCATTTTGAATGAGCGGTGTGTGGATTGCCACGGAGGAATCCGGCGGCAGGGAGATTTGAGTTTATTGTTTCGCCATGAAGCACTTGAAGCGGGAGAATCAGGCAAAAAAGCCATCGTTCCCTTCAATGTCGATGAAAGTGAACTTTTGAGACGTGTCTCCCACGCAGACCCAGCCCATCGGATGCCCAAGGATGATCTTCCCCTATCAGAGGAAGACATTCAAATCCTCCATGCATGGATAGAGCAGGGAGCCATGTGGGAAGATCACTGGGCGTATGTCGCTCCCGTGCGGCCAGAAGTACCAGAGGTATCCGATCCTGATTGGATTCGTGAGCCAATGGATGCTTTTGTTCTTGCACGCCTGGATCAGATGGGCCTTGTCCCCCAGTCGGAGGCCGAATGCCCCGTCCTTATTCGCAGAGTGACATTGGATCTTACGGGGCTTCCCCCACAACCGTCGGATGTACAATCTGTCTGTCAAGGTGGAGGATCCTATGAAGCCTATGTAGACTCTCTTCTTTCATCCCCCAGTTACGGAGAACGTTGGGCTTCTATGTGGCTGGATTTGGCGCGATATGCGGATTCCAAGGGATATGAAAAGGATATCGGGCGAACGATTTGGCACTATCGGGATTGGGTCATCCGTGCATTGAATGATGACATGCCCTTTGATCAGTTCACGATTGAGCAGTTAGCAGGAGATCTCCTACCGGATCCAACAGAGAATCAGTTGATTGCGACAGCATTTCATCGCAATACGATGACCAATACCGAGGGAGGAACCGATGATGAGGAATTTCGAGTGGCAGCGGTCATTGATCGCGTAAATACGACATGGGAGGTCTGGCAAGGGACAACCTTTGCATGTGTACAGTGTCATGGCCATCCGTATGATCCGTTTGTGCATCAGGAGTACTACGAATTTTTCGCGTTCTTTAACAGCACGACTGATCGCGATCTTGATAATGAGTATCCCACACTAGCCCAGTTTGAAGATGATGTAGCTGCGGATGGACATGCTCTGATCCAAGAGATTCAGATGATTGAGGATGCCATCATAGCACGGGTTGAGACCGATACCTTGACCGCACAACGCCGCATTTGGGAAACAACCCTGGATCAGCCAGAGGTGATTGGACGCGTTCAATTGATGCAGCAGAACGAGGTCAAGCGGATCGTAGCGACTCCTGAAGAAAATCGAGGTGATGGGCAGCAGTGGATGCTCAATTACGTATATGCCAGTGTGAACGATGATCCAATCCTAAATCGATTGAGAGAAGAAAAGATCACGAAAGAGCGTGCTCTTCAGGCACTGAATCCAATTCAAACACCAATCATGCAGGATTTGCCATTTCAGAGGCGTACGCATGTTTTTGAGCGTGGCAGTTTTCTCTTGAAAGGTGATCCCGTTCACCCCGGTACCCCTGATGCACTTCCAAGTCTATCGGAGGATGCTCCCCGCAATCGACTGGGAATGGCCCAGTGGCTGGTGAGTGGAGAGAATCCGCTGACCGCACGCGTCGTTGTGAATCGATTTTGGGAACAGCTGTTCGGAACAGGCATTGTTGAATCACTGGAAGATTTTGGAACGCAGGGTTTGGAGCGATCTCACCCCGACCTACTGGATTATTTAGCTGTGAGTTTTCAAGAGGAGCATCAGTGGAAAATCAAGTCACTTCTACGTTCAATCGTACGGTCGTCCACCTATCGCCAGTCCTCCCATGTGACGGATCCATTACTTGAGATGGATCCTCATAATCGATTCCTTGCACGAGGACCTCGGTTTCGATTAACTGCTGAGCAGATTCGGGATCAGGCTTTACATGTCAGTGGACTATTAAGCTCAACCATGTATGGACCGAGTGTCATGCCTCCCCAACCCGATGGTCTTTGGAAAAATCCCTATGATAACCGCACATGGCAAGTCAGTGATGACGATGATCGATACAGACGTGCCATCTACACGTATTGGAGACGAACCATTCCCTACCCTTCTATGGCTACCTTTGATAGCCCCAGTCGAGAATTTTGTGTATCCCGCAGGATACGCACCAACACCCCATTACAGGCACTGGTGACGTTGAATGATCCTGTCTTTGTAGAAGCGGCTACTGCTTTGGCTCATCGCATGATGGAGTCAGATGATCCCATTACCGCCGGGTATATCTATGCCATGGGTATAGCTCCAAATCAGAACGAGTTGGAGGTCTTGAATTCTCTCTACCTAGATGCACTTTCACATTATTCGCAGAGCACACTGGAAGCGAACATGATTGCCGAAGAAAGAGGATCTCCTCATCTGGATGCAATGACGGTTGTCGCTAGTGCAATCCTGAACCTTGACCAATTCTTGATGAAGTCCTGACATGGAGAACCGTAGACTTCCACATCTTCTGACCACATAATCTCATGAATCTGATCCAAGAAGCACAGCATGCCTATTTGAATCGTGTTACCCGTCGCCATTTTCTAAAGTCTGCGGGAGCAGGATTGGGGGCGATTGCATTCTCAGCATTGGGTGCAGATACCGTTCGTGCCTCGGGTGCAACCATGGCGGATGGCCCTCATTTTGCGCCGAAGGCAAAACGGGTCATCTTTCTTCATATGGCTGGAGGGCCCTCTCCCCTAGAATTGTTTGACTATAAGCCAGAACTGGCTCGGCTGGATGGTCAGGATTGCCCAGAGTCGCTTCTGGAAGGAAAGCGGTTTGCCTTTATCCGTGGGATTCCAAAAATGCTTGGTCCACAGGCGACGTTTCAACAGTATGGAGAGTCGGGGGCATGGATGTCCAATCATCTACCCCACATGGCAAACGTTGTCGATCAGATTGCCTTCCTGAAGGCCATGCACACCGATGAGTTCAATCATGCTCCTGCACAACTTCTCGTTCACTCTGGAAGCCCCCGATTAGGTCGTCCGAGTATGGGGTCTTGGGTGACCTATGGACTTGGAAGTGAAAATGAAAACCTCCCTGCCTTTGTGGTCCTTCTCTCTGGGGGTGCCGCTCCCGATGCGGGAGCCAGTGTCTATGGCAGTGGTTTTCTGCCAACGGTATATCAAGGCGTTCAATGCAGAACCAAAGGAGACCCCGTCCTCTTTCTGAGCGATCCCGATGGGATCCCACGCCATTTGCGGCGTAGATCTATTGATGCGATCAATGCCATTAACCGTCAGCATCATGAAGAAGTCGGAGATCCCGAAATCCTCACGCGTATCTCGCAGTATGAGATGGCATTTCGGATGCAGACCTCCGTTCCCGAGGCGATGGACATTAGCCATGAGCCCGAGTATATTCATCAGATGTACGGAACCGAGCCTGGAGAAACCGCATTCAGTAATAACTGTCTTCTGGCCCGGAGGCTCGTGGAACGAGGAGTTCGTTTCGTACAGCTGTTTCATTGGGGCTGGGACTCGCATGGAGCAGGCGAAAGTGAAGCCCTCAACGGAGGCTTTTTGAAACGCTGTCAGGAAACCGATCAGCCCGTCACTGCACTGATCCAAGATTTGGATCAACGAGGACTCTTAGAGGACACCTTAGTCATTTGGGGTGGAGAGTTCGGGCGTACGCCCATGTTAGAAAACCGTACGGGATCGGATAATCCCTATGTGGGTAGGGATCATCATAGTGATGTCTATACGATGTGGATGGCAGGCGGCGGTGTTCAGGGTGGGATCACGCACGGCCAAACCGATGAGATTGGTTATAGTGCTGTCAATGGCCGCGTTCATGTCCATGATTTGCAAGCGACGATCCTGCACTTACTGGGGTTTGATCATCGCCGACTGACGTATCCGTTTCAGGGAAGAGATTTCCGTTTAACGGATGTGCATGGTCATGTTGTTCACGAAATTTTATCGTAATCCGTTGTAGCTATGACTAGATCTTTGATTGGATTGTGTGCTGGTGTGTTCTTTATGATCATGATGCTTTTCATGGTGCCTGAGAGTGGTCAGCCAAGTGATTTTACGCTGTTTCTTGGGCGGTTCCATCCCCTAGTTGTTCATTTGCCGATAGGGATCCTGATGGTTGCTACAATTCTTGAGGGGCTTTCTCGCATACCTTCATTCAGGGGGCGTTATGATACTGGAATTTTAGCACTTCTGTATATCGGCGTTTGGACTTCCATTATGGCTGTGATTGCGGGATTGTACCTGGCACAGGGAGGTGGATATGCAGCAGATCAGTTGATGTGGCACAAGCGCTTGGGAATTCTTGTGGTTTTTTTGGCATCCTTGGCCTATCTGTACAAAGCCTGGCCTGCTCTCTCCGAACAACTCTTCAAACGATGGGAATCAGGGATCTATGGCGTAACCCTATCTGTGATGTTACTCGCCCTGATCTTTACAGGACATTTTGGGGGAGTGATGACCCATGGTTCCGATTACCTGACACGTTATTTACCCGATGGAATTCGCCAGATTGCAGGGCTTCCCAAGAAGGCCGATCTTGGTCGGCTTGACCTAGATGATCCTTCCCAGACGACGGTCTATGCAGCTCTCATTGCCCCCATCCTTGCCTCCAGATGTGAGGGATGTCATAATGCATCGGTGCAGAGAGGAGGTTTGAGACTGGATGACCCGGAGTTCATTTTATTGGGGGGAGATAGTGGCCCTTCCATAGTATCAGGACGTAGTGATGAGAGTGAGCTCATCCATCGGATTTGGCTTCCTGCTATCTCTGACGAGAGCATGCCACCTAATGAAAGCCCACAGCTCTCGGTTGCAGAGGCTGAACTACTGCGCTGGTGGGTGGATGCCGGGGCTTCTTTTGAAGAACTTCTGCCCGATGCAGAATGGACCCCATCCACTCAGACCATTGTTGACTACATGGGACTTGGGGAGATTCGTACTGGAATTTTTGCGTTGGATACGGCTCCCCCTGACTCCATGGATGTCCTTGCACTATCCAGTCGGGGATTTGCAGTTACTCCTCTTGCCGAGAATGAGCCTTATCTACAAGTGCGATGTCTGAATCTGGAGGCATGCTCTAATACTACCAACATTGACGAGGTTCTACGCCCACTCTCTGATCAGATCGCATGGCTAGATCTTGGACGTTCACAGGTGGGTGATCCATTCATGGAAGTGATTGCAGATCTGCCCCATGTGACCCGTCTCTATTTACAGCAGACATCGGTGACAGATGCCGGACTGTCTCACCTTCAGGGGCTTGACTATCTGGAGTACTTGAATCTTTATGGAACGCAGATTTCTGATTCGGGGCTTGTCTACTTGGAGGATCTATCTTCTCTCACATCTCTTTATATCTGGCAGACACAAACGACAGAAACAGGGATCAGTCGGTTGCAATCGGCACTTCCTCAACTTTATATCAACCATGGTTCAAATCTCGCACCGGTTGGTTCAGATCCTGAGGGTGAATGAGTCTTAGGATTCTCTTTATGCTCCTTTTTGTTGGATGTGCAAATGAAGTTCGTGTTGTTGCACCCATCCTTGAGCGTCCCAATATTGTTTGGATTTCGGCTGAAGATATGGGACCTCGTCTTGGATCCTACGGAGATACCGTAGCCAATACTCCTCACCTTGATTCATTAGCTGCCCGTTCCACCCGGTATACACGAGTCTTTACGACGGCTGGAGTCTGTTCTCCAAGCCGTGCGGCAATCATCACTGGTATGCATCAGGTCAGTCTGGGGGCGCATCATATGCGAACCCTATCAGGAGCACCGTTTGCACCAGATCCTACGCCATACAGCGTGGTTCCCCCACATTATGTGAAGACATTTACTGAGTATCTGCGTGCCGCGGGCTACTACACGACCAACAATGTGAAAGAAGATTATCAGTTTGAGACTCCCGTTACCGCATGGGATGAATCCAGTTCTAATGCACATTGGCGTAACCGTAGAGATACTGATCAACCCTTCTTTTCAGTTTTTAATTTTACGACTACCCATGAGAGTCGAATCTGGCCAGCCCCATCTGCGGCATTTGAAATGATGGGACTTCCTTCCGATCGGGCACATGATCCACCAGACCCATTGTCTACTGATCCTACCGCGGTTGCGGTACCTCCATATTTTCCTGATACTCCTGTGGTTCGCCGAGATATTGCTCAGCAGTATGATAATATATCAAAGATGGATGTGCAGGCTGGTACGATTCTTGCCCAATTAGAGGAAGATGGGCTGACGGAGAATACGATTGTCTTTTTCTGGAGTGACCATGGGGATGGTCTGCCGCGTCATAAGAGGTGGTTATATGACTCAGGACTGCATGTTCCACTGATTATTTACACACCCGGACAGATGCCCGCGATTAATGATGCTTTGATCAGTTTTTTGGATCTTGCTCCCACGGTTCTTTCCATGGCTGGGATAGAGCCCCCATTCCATATGCAGGGCAGGGCATTAGCAGGACCATTTTCTGGACATACGTCTGCTACCGAATATGTCTATGCTGCTAGGGATCGTTTTGATGAACAGTATGATATGGTTAGAGCGGTTCGTGATACCCGATTCAAGTATATCCGCAATTATAGACCAGAAAAACCTTATGTACTCAGGATGGCGTATGCGAATGTGATGCCGACGATGCAGGAACTCTTCAAACTGGATCAAGCGGGTGAGTTGACAGAAGTCCAATCTTTATGGATGCGTACTCGACGTCCCGTGCATGAATTGTATGATACGGATTCCGATCCTCACGAGGTCAATAATCTGGCGTATGATCCAGCATTCCAAGGGGAACTCATGCGGATGCAGAAAGCATTGGATGATTGGATCAGCAAGGTAGGAGATTGGGGATTCAAGTCGGAGCACGACATGGTTGAGTGGATGTGGAACGATGGAAAGCAGCCCATCACGAGTGCACCAATCATACTGCCAAGAGCAACAGCCCATACGGCTATAGGATCCGATGGAGTGAATGATTTGATTGTGGATGGTGGGGATTTTGTTGGATCCGTTACGGTGACGATGTATAGCGAAACCCAGGGTGCTTCTATCACGTATGCTTTCGTTGATGAAAATGGAAATGAAGGAGATTGGTTGTTATTTTCAGAGCCGCTGACACTCACAAAGACATCGCGAATCCGAACTAAAGCGGTCCGATATGGATACAAGGAGAGCGATGTGAACGAGACAGAGTTTAGAATTACCAATTCATAATTGGATGACATTACTCAAGTTTTTCAGTGGGCTTTGCTTGATTCTTTTCAGTATTGATACTGGCTTTGCACAGGAGAATCAGATTACAATCAGTGGGACCGTGATTGATTCCGAAACCGGTGAATCGGTGGTTGGTGCCGCGTTGTATGTTGCAGCACTGGAGACGGGTACGACCTCAAACCAGTACGGCTATTATAGTCTGACGATCGCTACGACCGATAGTGTGCGTATGGTGGTCAGTCATATCGCGTACAACTCTCAAGTGCTCAATTTTTCTTCTCAGGAAAATAGAGTCCTTGATCTTTCTTTGATCCCAGCTACGCTTGGACTGGAAGAAGTGGAGGTAACTGCCACTGCGGAGTCCATTCTTCAAAGTACACAGATGAGTGGGGTTACCATTCCAATTCAAGATATACAGAATCTTCCGTCCATTCTCGGAGAACCTGATGTCTTACGAATTTTGCAATTGATGCCAGGGGTTCAGTCGGGGGTAGAAGGCTCCACGGGATTATATGTCCGCGGCGGCGGGCCGGATCAAAACCTCTACTTATTGGATGGAACCCCAATCTATAACCCCAGTCATTTATTTGGCTTTTTGGGGACATTCAACTCCGATGCAATCAAAGATGTGCGTCTTCTGAAGGGGGGATTTCCAGCACGTTATGGTGGGAGGCTCTCTTCGGTGATTGACTTGACCATGAAAGAGGGAAATATGAAGCGATTTTCGGGGACGGGGGCCATCGGATTACTCGCATCTCGGATGACGCTGGAAGGGCCCATCAAGCGTGATAAGGCATCGTTTCTGATTTCTGCCCGACGCTCCTATGCCGATCTTCTCATTCGTCCCTTTATTGATCGTAGTGAAGAAGATTTTGGGTATCATTTCTATGATTTGAATGCAAAGGCCAATGTGATCTTATCACCCAGAGATCGAATCTATTTAAGTGGCTATGCAGGAGCCGATCGTTTATTTTCAAGTTTCAACTATAATTCCAATGGTACAAATGAAGAATTTGATGAAGCCAAACTAGGATGGAGAAACGTAGCTTCCACCCTCCGTTGGAATCATATTTTTGGACCGCGGGTGTTTTCGAATGTGTTGGTAGGATACACCAATTATGCACTCCAAGTGAGCAATCAATATCAATACAACTCAGATGGTGGGCGATATGGATATCAGGATTCATTTGAATCGGGAATCCGTGATTTGCATGCACGTGTTGATGTAGAATTTATTCCGAATAGTTATCACAGTATTCGATTGGGGGCGAGTGGTATCCTGCATTCTTTTCTTACAGGCGCATTTGAAGAAATATATCGGATAGGGGATGCGATCGAGGATTCTTTAGCGAGTCCTAATCGGCGTTCTTATGGCCGTCAAGCACAAGTCTATGTGGAGGACGACTGGAGACTCAGTTCACGATTACGCTTGAATGTTGGCGTTCACGCCTCAGGATTTTGGATTGACGGTGAGAATTATTTGTCCGTTGAACCACGTGTATCTGCACTTCTACGAGTGAGCTCTAACACGAGCGTGAAAGCATCTGTCGTCCAGATGCAACAATACATTCATCTGCTATCAACAACGAGTGGTTTATCTCTTCCTACGGATCTTTGGGTTCCGTCTACATCAAGAGTTCAGCCACAGCAATCATTACAAATCGCAGCTGGGTTCGTTCAATTATTTTCGGACGGAAACTATGAGTTATCCATAGAGGGATACTACAAATGGATGGATCATCTCATTGAGTACAAGGAAGGGGCTGACTATTTTGATGCTGCCTTTGGAAACTGGGAAGACCGTGTAACATCAGGTCGTGGGCGTGCCTACGGAGGAGAATTATTTTTTCAGAAAAAAGTCGGAAAAACCACGGGTTGGATCGGATATACTCTTTCTTGGAGTCGTCGACAGTTTGACGAAATCAATCTTGGAAACTGGTTTCCTTACCGATACGACCGGAGGCATGACGCATCTCTGGTCATCAGTCATGAGTTTAGTCCTAAAGTTGACTTTAGTGCTTCATGGGTGTATGGTACGGGACAATCTGTAACGCTTCCCGTCGGAGAAGTTTTGTCTGAAAGTTCATTTTCTTCCAGGGTTGCATTTCCTTGGACCCCAGATGAATATTTGAGTTTTTATAGTATTCAGAGTTCTCGTAATGGTTTTCAAATCCCAGCGTATCATCGCCTTGATTTAGGGGTACGATTACATCGGCGTGGTTCTAGATTCAATCGTATTCTTTCGTTTGGAACCTATAATACATATAACAGGAGAAATACATTCGGTATTTTTCGTGGATATAATGATGAAGGGGTACGAGTGTTCAAGAAGCTTTCCATTTTGCCGATTATTCCTGCTGTGAGCTATCAATTATCTTTTTAACGAACCTGATTCAACATTTGCATATGCACTTTCCAATGCGTGCCGAATGCTTTGATGCTCACCCATCCGATGGGGATCTCCGATCCATTTCGTTGAGCATAGTCATTGTTTGCCTCCATTTATGAGGATGCTGAAACGTAAAAATCTATGGATGATGTCACGATTTAGAACTTTGTATGTAGCGGTGTTGGTTATGTGTGCGGTATTTTTGTCTGCATGTGAAACCGTGATCGAAATAGATCCCCCAGATTACGATCCTGAACTGTATATTGTGAGTAAATTTTCGCCAGATTCATCGTGGGTTGCCCAGCTTACATCTACGATTCCTTTATCTGTACATCCTGACTCTGTTGATATATTTGTACACAATGCCACTGTGATGATTTACGACGGTGATCTGCTAGTTGATCGCTTGGTTCCTCGGGCAGACTCTTCTTTTTGGTATGTGTCATCATTAAATCATACCCCTGCATCTGAGACGCTCTATCGAATCGTTGTTGAGGCACCTGGGTTCACCTCCATATCGGCCACATCAATGGCTCCTCCTCCCCCCGTTCTGTTGGATGTAGACATAGAAGAATTTGACGATATTGAAGATCCATTTTATACTGAAGAGTATCGGATCAAATTCAGTATAGAAAATCCTTCTGGGTTACACTATTTTGGGTTCAGCACTTTTCAGGGCTCCTACGTAGATAGTACACTTGGATGGGAAAGTTTTTCACTATCTACAATGTATATCCGGCATGATAGTCGACGCTGGTATTGTTATTATGAGGATGTGCTCAACCCCATAGGTGTTGAAGTTTCAGATGGAAGCGAGTACTGCTCCATTGGTCTCTTATCTAACCGTTCTTTTCAGGACCAGTCAAGAATAGACTTTGAACTTACTACCAATTACTTCGAAAATTTTTTAGGAGATCAAGAGCAACCCAGTCAGGATTCACGCTTTGTTCTTCTCGTTGTACAATCTTTGAGTCCAGAGTACATTGAGTATCACAGTTCTCTTGAAAGTCAGCTAGATTTTGAAGGGTTTGAGGAGCCTGTCAACCTCTATTCTAATGTTGAAGGGGGGCGTGGAGTTTTTGCTGGATCTTCGGTGAGTTATCGAGTATTTGATCTATCGGAAATGGAGTGATCCATTGGACATCACTTCAAGACCTGAACAAAACTGCTTGATCACTTGAACGGATAGGTACTTACCGTTTCGTATGGACACAATCATATATTGATCGCGGATTCAATCATTCCTATTCTTTGAAGCTCATTCAAGAAATCTTGATGTAAAATTTCTCGGTGAGTCAGAGGATTTGTTTCTCGGTATTTACGCTTTTCAGTAGAGATTAAGATCATCTTTGTGGGGCATCTTAACAGATTATTAACAATTTCTATGAAAACATTACACAAAATTCGATGTAACACTAAGACTATCTATTTTAGATAGCCTTGATCCACTAATACTATTCAAGAGGACATTCAGAATAGCTTCAAATCCACTGCTCATTGTACCTGAAATCCTAACCATTCATTGGTGATGATAATGATCATGAGGCTCCTCCTTCTTCTCGTTATTGTATTTGTAAGGATAGATCAATCGATCGCTCAGCAATCCTTTGTAGTGAGTGGTTATGTGACGGATGCCACCAATGGAGAAGTTCTGGTTGGCACGAATGTTTACGAAATCAATCTAAATCAAGGTACATCCACAAATCAGTATGGGTTTTTTAGCCTGACTGTCCTGAGTGATTCTGCTCTGATTCGATTTACTTATCAAGGGTTTGAACCGCAAACCTTAGTATTTTACCCCCTGTATATTGTAGGCGTTGTGAAATTGTGATGATTTTTAAGGAAGCAGGGTCGTGAAAAATTAAAGTTGTTTGAACTTTTATTTTTTTATTGGGCACAGTACCAGTATAAAACGACTTCTTATCCGTTAAAGCGGTTTTACATCCTTTTTTGTTAGGGTACCTCCCTGGGAGCAACCATTAGCCCCCTGTGCCTTTGAGCACCTGGGGGGGATCTGTGCCCCAGGGAGTGCCGTTGACATACGTCCAGTAGGGAGTCAGTGCCTTTGAGCACCAATACAGGGGAAGACGAGACGTCACGGCTACCCAAACATCTAACCCTTTAAATACTATTCTTATGTCCAAAAAGTTTCTTTTCTCGCTTCTGGTGGGGATTGACTGGGGCTCTGAGTTCCACCAAGTATGTGTGCTCACCCCCGACAGTGATGTCTTGGGAGAGAAGGCATTCCCCCATTCGGGTGAGGGGATCACTCAACTCATTGATTGGATTCTTGATCAAGGGAACTGCCCTGTGTCAGAGATCGCCGTCAATATAGAAGTTCCTCATGGTCCGATTGTAGACGCTCTTCTTGACCGAGGCTTTCAGGTATTCTCCATCAATCCAAAACAGTTAGACCGATTCCGTGATCGATTCTCTCCCGCTGGTGCCAAAGATGATCGCCTAGATGCTCGCGTGCTTGCCGATATACTAAGAACCGATCCTGGTTGCCTACGGCAACTCGGTTCTGTACATCCACAGATCGTACAACTCCGTGAATGGTCAAGAATCAAAAGTGATCTTGCTATTGAGCGCACGCGCATCACCCATAAGTTAAGAGCTCAACTCTGGCGTTATTTTCCACAGTACACGAAGCTTGGATTCCAACTGTATTCCCCCGTGTTGAGAAATCTGTGGATGCACATGCCAACGCCGGATCGTGCAGGTCGGGTTCGGAGCACCTCCGTACAGAGACTTCTCAAACAATATCGCATTCGGCGTATCAATGCCGAGAGTGTACTCAAAACATTACGAGAGACACCGATCATTGTCGCTGATGGAGTCATGGATGCATCAACTTCACATATCCAAATTCTCCTTCAAAAACTGGACTTAAATGAGAAGCAGATCAACACGGCGGATCAAACCATCAAGACCATCCTGAACTTGTTGCACAAAGAGGAACTCTCTTCTCAGACAGAGGAGTGCTCATCACCTGATCAACAGATCCTCAGCAATATCGATATTCTCACCTCCATACCAGGGGTAGGAACCATCGTTCTGGCCTCTCTTTATGCCGAGGCACATTCCTTATTGAAAACGCAGAATTATCCTGCACTGCGATGTTTATGCGGTGTTGCACCCGTCACGCAGCGTTCAGGGAAGTCCAATCATGTGATCCAACGAAAAGCTTGTCACGGACGACTGGTGGAGGCGGCCTATCACTGGAGCAGAGTGGCCTCTCTGCATGATCCTGTCAGTAAATCAAAATACAAAGAGCTCCGCCGTCGGGGTCATAGCCACGGTAGAGCCCTTCGTACCATTGGAGATCGATTGCTCTATATCGCCTGCGTCATGCTTCGAGACAGAACGCTCTTTGATCCCGATCATGGATCAAGGCAACATGCTGGTCAAAGTGATGGTGCGAAAGCACAGTAGAGCACATCTTGCTCTCAAGGTTCAGACATGAACTTTGAATCTCTCGCTATTTGTGACGCAAGTTGCAGGCATTTGTCCTGGTAAAACGTCAAATACTATATACTTTTGACGTTCTGTCTGGTCAGTCTATCGTTGATCATGACCTCTGAATCTTGAGACATGGCCGATGAACCACATCTATTCTGGCTCTCTGCTTTGCATGGATGAGGTAGGACGAACCGAATGTTGGGAGGGATGGATCAATTTGAGCCTATGTGGTTTGACGGAATGGATTCCTATGGATCAATACAACATCCTGCATCAGGGTCTGGGAATGTAGTCTTGATCATGGAAATATAGCCCCGCTGTGGAAGACTGATGTATCCCTGCTCACAAAACCACTGGAGGACGCGTTGTACCTGCCGTACGGACAGACCTGTTTCATAGGCAATCTCATCGGTCCTGCACTGGACGGTATAAGCACCCCCCTCGCGAGAGGAGCGGAGCCGCATGACGGAGACTAAAAACAACAGTACCGATGTTCGTGCGGTATCTGAACGTGAATCTTTTGAAAAAGGGGTTCTTAGTCCCCACTGGATCAGTCTGGCACGGTGGAACAGAGCCCTTGATTCATAGAAATCCATAAAGCATTGATGGTAGAGGATCAAAAAGATACAAAAAAGTGGTGTGCGTATTGGCTGTGAGACACTCACAGCACAATATAAAGTAGCTGGATGGCACTCTGAACCATCAATCTCTGGTTGGACTTATTCGTACATCAGATTCCTCTGCATATATACCGATGAGCTCATTCAGAGTAGCAGGTATGTGCTGAGGGCTCAGCAACCCATCAAATCGTGGACGAACTGAGTCTCATTCACAGTGGAGGTGCACTGATCATGCTGAGCTCTGCTTTTTTATGGTGGCCGCTTTCGATCAATGCTAAACTCATGTGATGTTCGTTCATCGTCAAGTGATCTGCAATCCATTCAGTTGCTTCGTTGATGAAATGTTTAAATTTTGGCCGCTGATCGACATCATTTGGAACTGTTTTTAGAGTCAATCCATCAAATTTAAATTTTTTTCTGTTTTTGAGCTAAAAAATTTGGTAAAATGGTAGGGAGTCCCCCCTATCTGAAGAAATACAAAGGATTGAAATGCAACCAACGGTGATTGAGTTTGATTCGCTGTTGGTCGTAGAGGCGGATGAATATGAGGGACTTCAAGAGCAGCTTCAGATGAGTACGGTGAAGATCTCAATGGCAGAAGTTGAATCCTTGCCAAATCTTCTTGGAGAAGCCGATCTACTCAAAATTTTTCAATTGATGCCAGGGATTCAGTCTGGTGCTGAAGGATCCTCTGGGTTGTATGTGAGAGGTGGAAATCCTGGTGAGACATTGATTCTACTTGATGGTGCGACCGTGTACAATGCTGGTCATTTGTTTGGGTTTATGTCCACATTCAATACTGATGCAATCAACAGTGCTGAATTAGTCAAAGGGGGATTCCCAGCCCGCTATGGAGGACGGCTTTCAGGGGTTTTAGATGTGACCATGCGGGAGGGTAATCGAAAAAGCTTTGAGGGCAGAGGTGCAGTAGGATTGGTGGCATCCCGCATTACATTGGAGGGCCCTATTGCCAAAGATAAAAGCTCATTCATCGTTTCAGCACGTACCACCTACTTGGATGCAATCCATCGGGGAATTCAAATGATTCGTGGATCTGATGACTATCTGAGGGGGTATTATTTTTACGATGTCAATGCAAAATTGAATCTGGAATCATCTCAGCGTGATCGGATATATGTGAGTTTTTATGCTGGAAACGACAAAGGATACGAGACTTCAGAGGAGTTATTAGGTGGAGTTACGGACGCGTATGATTTTGAAATTGGGTGGAGCAACATGACGATGACGGCTCGCTGGAATCGTGTGATCAACTCACGAATGTTTCTCAATTCGACACTGTTGTTTAGCCGTTTTCGCTCCGCGATTCTTGACGATTCGCGATTGTCTGACGTGAATGGTAGAACTGAGTTTATGTCTCAATATTCAAGTGGATTGATGGACTATGGTGCAAAAATAAATTTTGAATACTTTCCTCACCAAGCTCATCATCTACGCTTCGGTTCATCTCTACTTCGTCATCAATTTACTCCAACTCGACAGTTTTACAGTGAAATAGATACTGAATTGGACATCGACACATCTATTGTTGTTGATCATTCCAAGGTATATTCTACAGAATGGTATGTTTTTGCAGAAGACGAAATGACATTGACGCGTAATTTTAAAGCGAATGTAGGCGTACATATGTCTGGATATCACTCAAATGCTACTACCTATACTTCATTGCAACCCCGTATCGCGACTTCATACGTACTGCCTAATGACTGGGCGCTGAAACTGTCCTATGCTCACATGCAACAGTACATTCAGTTGTTATCCAACAGTGGTACTGGACTTCCTACGGATTTATGGCTACCAAGTACATCCAGAATTCCACCCCAGAAATCTTGGCAAGTAGCCGGTGGTATAGTGCGGACTTTTGATCGTCTAGCATTGGATGTCAGTCTTGAGGCATACTATAAAAATATTGATCAAGTCATTGCATATAAGGCTGGTAGTAATTTTGTTGGATCAAATCGAGACTGGGAAGATGTAGTGACTTCCGGAAGGGGGTGGGCGTACGGTACTGAAATACTTCTACGTCGAAAAAGAGGGAAGACAACAGGGTGGATCGGTTATACTCTGTCATGGTCCAATCGCCGTTTTCCTGATTTAAATCAGGGACGAAGCTTTCCGCATCGATATGATCGTAGACATGATATTTCTATAGCACTCGTTCGTGAACATGGCAGAAGAACATACTCTCTGACTTGGGTATTCAGTACGGGGCATTCTGTAAGTCTTCCCACCTCACAATACAGGGAGGAAGGTCAACTGATTGAAGTGTATGAATCGCGTAATAGTTACAGGATGCCATCGTATCACCGCTTGGATCTTTCAGTACATTTTCCTGCCGGAAAGAGAACTCGGTCCGAATTTATTGTCAGCTTGTATAATGCCTACAATCGACACAATACATTTTTCATAGAACCTCGTGACTATCGGTCACTTGATCCATTTCTTGGATATATTCAGGAAGAGCGTTCCTTAACTAAGGTCACGATTTTTCCTATCATTCCATCCTTCAGTTATCGATTCTATTTTTGACAAATGATGAATCGCTGGTTTGGTATTGTTTGTTTGATTGTGCTTTCAGGGTGTGAAAACGTTCTTGAGATTGAACTGGCTCCAACGGAATCAGAAATTACCGTTACCAGTATCTTTACCGAAAATGAGCCTTGGCAGGTGCTTCTTCAACCTACGGTACCCATTCAAGATGCATCTTCAATCCCCCCAGTGATCAAGGATGCCAAAGTCGTGATTGAGGGGAGTGACGGTTCATTTATCAAGTTGACGTATATAGGAGGAGGATTTTATCACTCTGATGCATTCTTGCCTCAAATGGGAATTCGTTACACTTTAAGAGTAGAAGCTGATCCATACCCAAACATTGTGGCCAGTGATCAAATCCCAAGATCCGCCATTGTTGAAAAAGTCGTCCGTTTCAAAGATAAAGATCAGGTTATCATCAGAATCAACGATGAAGAAGAAATTTCCAATTACTATGCAATCTCTGTTTTATCTCAGAATATGGACCGCAGGTCATTTCTTGTAACAAATCCTGAATTAGATGATCAAATGAGGAGGTTTGCACTCCAAGAGCCTTTCCAGCCATTTATTGACCGTCCAATGGTTGAAACAGCGTATCTTCATGACCGTCCATTTGATGGTGATCAACTGGACTTGTCACTTGATGTTGGTTCAGAAACTCAAGACTTAACGGTTCTGGTTAATTCTATCAGCAAGGCATATTATGATTATGCAGTATCTAAGGGGATTCAAGAAAATATAGAGGATCTTCCATTTGCAGAGCCTGCACCTATTCAATCCAATGTCCAAGGAGGCCAGGGTTTTTTCGTTGGGTACAATCTTCATGTAGATGGAGAATTATCGCCTGAAGAGATGAAAAAACGCCTTTTAGGTCAATACTATTTAAGTTCTTATCGTCATTTAGACGATTTGAATCCGATCAAACCTACGATCGAGTTCACACTCAACAATGATCATTCTGTGGCAGGTTTTATGGAAACACTTCCTACTTCTGAGAATGAAGACAAGAAAGTTATTTCTCTCAATGGAGGCTACACTTTCAGACATAGTATTTCCATTAGAGGAACGATCTTCTATTATATTCAGCTGCATCAGGATCAACACACCTTTTTTCAAAATACGATTCTTACATTTGGAACAAACTCTGATGGCGAAACGATTTATCTTCGTGCCGATCAAGAAGCGTGGACCAGAGATGAAATTTCTCAATGGATTAGCAGAAAATTTGACAAGAAAGAATAGATGGCTCACTGAGTTTCCTTTCAGTTATTGTTCTTATCAGACAGCTTTATTTGGAAAGAGTAATTGTTTGACAACATGAATACTCTAAACTGCTGGTGGAATCATTTTAGATTTTGAGAAATTTGTCATCTAAGTCATGTTGTAGCTTCTTAGAAGATGTGTTACATAAGGTGAATAGCAATGAACTGTAACCATTATGATAATGAAGCAGACTTTGTTCTATTGTCTGACGGACTGGAAATAGTGCCTGCTACAAGATAGGATACATTTTATTTGGATCATCTACATGGAATCAAAAAAATAAATCATGGTTTTGTATCTACCCTCCAAAATGGATAAGATGATCTGGCATGATTTTACCAAGGAAGATTCTGATAGAACGCTACAGTGTTTGCAAAACATTTTTCGAAGTCTGGAACGTCATCAACTTCCAAATTTAATGAGTGCCATCCTGCTTTGCATCGGCACTTGATTTCTGGATCATCCAGAGAATCTTGTTTTGGTTCAATTCCACGAGATCTACTTTTTTCTTTAATTGCATCAAGAATGCGTGCATTAGAATCATCATCTATCATCTCATGTTGAATAAGTCTATTCAGGTCATAGATATCTTGAGGCCGCCTTCGTCTACGTGGGATCTGTTGTAGTACAGCACGATATTTTTCTGCAACAAGATCAACCAAGCCATAAGCAAGTAGTTCATATTCGTTTGTGAGTTTAATAATTTGAATTTGTTCAAGCAATGGTTCATTAAATGAAATATCCATTTCAATAATGACATTTGATGTTTTTCCTCTTTGCAATGTTATTTCTTGGTGTGTATTGCACTTGGCAGATGTAATTTTCAATTTCAACGCTGGAAATGTTGCAGTCGAAATAGTCATCTTTCGCGGATATTGCTTAATTGAATGAATTTGAACAATCATGTCCGTATAGCCAAGGATTGCAACGGCCTTAGGAAATCCTTGATTCAGTTTTTCTCTCAGCTTCTCAGGCGTTTGACTAGTGGTTTCAAGAGTCGTTGTTAAATCAATATCCATAGAAAGCCGGGGACTACGATAAGCAAGCCCCATGAGGAGACCACCTTTTAAGAACATTTTTCTATTCAAAGGATCGGTCATAGCAATGGTATTGAGTACAATCTCTATGGTCTGTCGTTGTTGATATACATGTGAATCATTATGCGACTCTTCAACCCATGCAGAAACATCTATTTCAAGGAAATGCTCAGACATTAATGGAGACCATCCATGTTTCCGAGTAAGTAGGTGAAAAATCCTTACTAGGATCCAGTTTACGGCTGCCCCCTCGCTGTGAAAAAATTTTCCATTGATCAATGTCAGGATGTTTCAAACCTAAATACTCCTGCAAAATATAGCCTGCACGGCTTTTTACAAGTCCTCTGTTAGATTGATTGATTGTTGAAATTATCTGATCCAAGTAAGTTGTGGCATGCTCTTCAAATACATCCAGTACATGTGACATTCCTCCACACAAATCAGGTTTCTGTAACATATCAAGGAAGGTTTGTCCAATAGTAGATATTCGCATATGAGACCCACGGCTAGTCAGAGACATTCCAAATGATTTGGTGGAGTACATCTGGATATTTTGCCCTCTCACGCGTTTAGGATGTTCAAGAACATGTATTGGCATCATTTCAATCAGATCTTCATTGAGTATTTTTTGTTCACTTAGTATTTTATGACGAAATTGTCGCAACATCACTTGCCAAGTACTGCGATCTGGGCGAGTCAGCATCAAATTTTTTGGGCTACGATTCGTTAACCCCCACCGTTGCATGGCCGACAGATGAGAGACATAACATGTTGGATCAACAAGACAGACAATCTCATCCGCAGGGCAATCAGCTATCGTTAATATCCTGAGTGCACGCTTCCCATAATCCTGATCATTTCTCAGTATATCCATATCATGCAACATGACTTTAAAACGCCGATATTCATCATAATCAGCATGTGTCTTTCGTAGATATAGTTTTATATCTGCTGGATGTTGATATAAAACCATAATTAAAGCAAACAATTCAAATGGTTGAAAAACGGGCTTACCGTAATTCTCCAAAAGGTGTTTCAGGAACTTTCCAGCCTTTGTCGGCTTACTTCGAGTGATAATTACCATGATTACAGTATAACTCACATCTTTGTCCTAAGGACAAAGATGTGAGTTATACGAGAGAAGATTGAAAAAGTTTTAATCATGTTAATCGGGGAAACAGAATGGGACAGTGTGGTTAAAAGAATAAAAATGGTATAGTATCTGGACATATAAATAGTGGCGAAGCCTTTTGTGATCATCAAATAACTCCTCAAACATATTCAACTAATGTCAACATGGATGAGAATCATGCAGATCATTTCATGAAAATCGCGCTTCTGATGATGCAAATCAGAGTGAAAAAACAAGATAAATTCAATGGATCAATAACTTAATCTGTTTTTGATCAGGTAGGGTTTACCAGTGGATTTGAACTGATCGTAAAGTATGTCCAAGAGTTGGTGACCGTCCTCACGGTGTAGATCAATGATTCGGGGATAGCGTGAGAAACTTCCTGCTCCAGCAGTATCGATAATGAATGTACATAAACCCAATTTTCTCTGGAAGAAGGAGGCTCGGATCTCAATCGCCTGTAATCGCTCTACTGGAATGATCCAGAACTGCTGACTGAGAATTCGGCGACGTATGAACAGATGCCCCTCATGCAATGCCCAGTGATGATGTTGATACTGGAGCAGGGAAATGATCCAACCTATAGGAAGAAGACTTAATGCCCATAAAGCCATCGGTGTCCAAACCATGGCAACGACGATCGTGGGGATCAGAATGATCAGACTATAACGAAAAGAATGTCGGCGAATGGTTCGTTGACTGACTGATGTATACGTATCGGGAAGAATAAATGAACGGATCTGAGGAGCAAGTTGTATGATTTCAGACCACCTTGCAAAGGGCATTGCCGGCTGAAATCCCTGCTGCCCGCTTTGGAATCCCATCGTCTGGAGATCCAATCGATACCATTTGCGTAACCGCATCAATAGATTCGATCGGATCAGAAATGACTGAATGCGTTTGTAGGACAAACTCGCATCAACAGTCGTAAACAAGCCAAATTGGCGATGAATTTTCTCTGGGCTTAAGTCCATACGAAAATTGTAAAATCGTATGAAATGTAAAACAAACCCTGCGACCCAACCAATGATGACCAATGCAGTACCGATCCCCATCAGAATAATGATAGCATTCATTTCCGGCGACAGGTTTGCAAGTAGCCTAAAAGGTCCCTGACCAACTAGCCTGACGGCGAATGCTCTGATTTGGTCAATTACAGAATCCAACGGGGGGATAGCGGCACCAATAAATGCAGTGATTCCCAAAGAGAATTGGTAGATGCTTGAGAGAGTGACACGTTTGAGAGACATTCGGAAGCCCGTCAGCTCCGAAGAATCCGTCTCTCTCTTTTCAGGTGCATTGGAAGTTTGGAGAATGTTTTTTATGCGTTTTGCCTCTTGGTTACTCACATAGGAAATAACACCTTCTGCCTCAGATGTACCAGCAGTTTCAATTTTCACCGATGCCGTTCCTAGGACTCGCGACAGAAGGCTACGCTCAATGGCAACATTTTGAATCCGATCCGTAGGAATGTTGCGCTTTACCCGCTTGAAGACTCCATAAAAAATGACTAACTCATCGCAGGTCGCATAGTAGCGAAATCGTATATAATTGGCTATGGCAAAAGGGGCAGTACCGATAAAAAAGACCCCCGAAAAGATGAGAGCCGTCGTCAAAGATGTCTGAGGGGCATCAGAAAGTACCATACCGAAGGATCCATACACGAATGCTGCAATGGCTATAAAGACACGATGCACAATCGTGAGAGGATGCAATCGCAGAAATTCTGCTGATGGTGCCTCCATCAGTCAATGGATCGGGCAATAAAATCACGCACGGTATCGCGGAGTCGGACGGCTTCGTCGTAGTGAAGGCCCGGAACGACCACATCGGTACTCCTCGTGCCTGCGGTATGAACCACGAGGCGGGCAATATTAAAGTTTTCTTCAATCAAATCTTGTTCCACATCAAGGTGTTGAATTCTACGAAGTGGAACGATCGTTTGAACACGATTATAGATTCCCCGAATGGCATAGAGATCATCATCGCGCAGTTGATAGCGCCAGAAACGATAGCGTAATCGAGGAATAATCAGGATCCACAGCAGACATAGACTTGCAGATACTGTTGTCCAAAATCCAGGAAAAAATAAGTTGTTATTGGAGAAAAATAGGATGATGTCAATGGTGACTATGATCAGAAGACAAATCCCCCAACCTAATAGTCCTTTGATCATCCAAACGCGTTTTACCGCAGGATCCAATAACTGCATTGAAAGCATAAAAAAACGAACCGGTGATACGCATTGAGGGTTGACTTGTTACCTACCCATGAAACCTACAACGATCAGCATACTGGGTTGCGGATACGTCGGATATCCTCTGGCGAAGTCCCTTTTGAGTGACCAATGGCGAGTCCGTGGATCAACCACTCAGGAATCCAAACTCACGAATCTATTGGCAGATGGAATTGAACCCTACCTGTTAGAATTCACTCCACAGCTGAGTGGGTATGGCATCCATGATTTTTTTGACTCGGATGTGGTGGTGATCAATTTTCCACCTGGGCGAAAACGCAAGAATGTACAATCATTCATGAAAGAAGCGATGAACTCACTTCTGTCATATCTCATCCATGGATCAGTTCAAAAGGTCGTATTCATCAGCTCTACCAGTGTGTATAGCAGTGGACAAGTTCGTGAAGAAGACGCGGGAAAGCAACCACCCGGCTCTCCCTCTGGCATCGCCTTGTTGGCGGCAGAGAATCTACTCAGTAATGCAACAGATTTTGAAACCACGATCCTGCGATTCGCAGGCCTGTATGGGTATGAGCGATCTCCTGGAAGATTTTGGTCTGGACGAGTGCTTCCCAACCCCGAGAATGCAGTGAACATGCTTCATCAGGATGATGCGGTCGGAGTCATAAAAAAAGTGATTGAGAAAAACTGCTGGGGAGAAGTCTTTAATGTGTGTGCAGAACAGCACCCATCCAGAGCCGAGTTTTATACAAAAATTGCTCAGAATCAAGACATTCCACCGCCTGAGATTCAAGATGGCACATCTCAACCAGACAAAGTTGTTATGTGCGATAAACTCACAGCCCATTTGGGCTATCAATGGATTCATCCAGACCCTATGGTCTCTGCCCTGTAACTGCAACATTATTTCTCTGATTTAGTAGCAACCGGAAACACCAAAATAATGAATGAACTCACCCCAGAGGAGGCTCATGTAATCGTTGACAAAGGGACGGAGCGTCCATTTTCAGGGAAGTACTATGAACATTATGCTCCCGGCATCTATGTGTGCAGACGCTGTGAAGAACCGCTATATCGATCAGAGGATAAATTTCGATCTGGGTGCGGGTGGCCCAGTTTTGATGACGAGATTCCTGGCAAAGTCAAGCGAGTTCCTGATCCAGACGGACGACGAATAGAGATCGTGTGTTCAAATTGTGGAGCACATTTGGGGCACGTATTTACGGGGGAAATGTTTACTATTAAGAATACTCGTCACTGTGTGAATTCGCTTTCCATGAAGTTTATCTCAAGAAGCGAGGACGATTCATAAGGATCTCACTATTCAGCGTGGTGCCGGAGGTGGGACTCGAACCCACACATCCAGAGAATACAGGTTCCTAAGACCTGCGCGTCTACCAATTCCGCCACTCCGGCAAAGAAATCACATCTATATATTTTGATGAGAAATTGTTCCCTCGTTTACTGTATCATATCTCTGATGGTTCACGTGTCGTCTGCACATGCCATGCAGATGACCGATCTGAATAGCGATAATACACATAAAGTAAGCCATTTAACGAATTTCAGATCCGACAATGGCAGAGCATCTTCATTGGATCCTCAATGGATGGAAAATGTTCGGCTAGGGACGCTCAGGTTGCCTAAATGTGCTGGTGCACTGGTCAGTGCGGATGGACTCGCTGTGACGAGTGCCTCCTGTTTACGCTCCCTAGAGTCATGGATTCGACCGGGCGATACATTGTTTATTGCTAAAGACATGTCCAGTGAGATTCGCCTATCTGGACTCACTATTGGTCAACTCATAGATCTACGCAAGATCAACCATGTTGAGGAAGCATCCAATAATGGGGCTTCTCTAATTGAGACGGAATTAATTGCTGCACCAGATAGTTCTTATTTCTGGGAGTATGTATGGCGTATCTATGATGATGTACGACTTGTCTTGATTCCTCCTACGGAGATCGCAAACTTTGGTAATGAGGATGGAGTCTACCCTCGTTATGCCATGGACTTTGCACTGCTACGGTTATACGACCAAGACAGCCAGCCGCTTGATACAGAAAGTTACTTTGCATGGAATGATCGCCCTCCACTGATACGGGAAGAACTTTTTGTCACAACGGTGGGAGATCAAATGCCCTCAACTCAAGTGACACTGTCGAATACATTTTCCTATAATGGCACAACAGCTCCCCCATTTACAACCCTTTATGGAATGTTAGATTTACATTCTTCACATGGAGAGACCACCGATTGGGGATTATCATCACAGTGGATGTCTTTGATCCAAGAGAGTGATCTATCGGCAGTCTTGAATTTTTCCTTACTCGGTGAATGTCCAAACATGGGAGCTGCTGTCATAGACATTGACATGGAAATTTTAGGGATTACATTTGATGATGCGGATTCCGAGGAAGGTCCACGGTGCGTAGCCATGTCTACTTCGGGAATTTTATCCATCCTTCAAGGCATATTGAATGCCCAAGAATTGGCCGAAGAACTAGCTCAGCAAATGCACGGAGGTCAAGATGAGTAAAATAGATATGAAGGCTGTCGCAGGTTTTGTGCTATTGCTGGCTGTGATGTCAAGTTGTTCACCTGGTCCACGACAGGTGATTCAAGTCATCAGTGAGCCCCTTGTCGTAGAAGAAATAGCATCCTCAAGTCAATCATGGGATCAGCAAGATCCTATTGACACCTTATCGGTCGATCGGTTTGATGTGGATATAGGACGATTTGATGGAGGTAAAATGTGGACATTTGATAATCCACCAGAGCAGTGGCTCTCCGAAGCTTATGAAATTCAAACGGATTCATCCTGGTTTGCAAAAGCGAGACTTGGGGCATTACGATTCGGTTCAAACTGCTCGGCAAGTTTTGTTTCAGACAGGGGCTTGATTTTGACCAATCACCATTGTGCCCGTGAAAGTATTGCCGATGTATCAGGTGAGCGAGAAGACTTATTAAAAGATGGATTTCTGGCCAGAGAAAAATCCGAAGAACGCAAAATTGCTGATCTGTATGTAGAACAACTCTGGGAAATCACCGATGTTACCGAACGTGTGCACCGTGCTGGGCAAGTAGTGCGAGGAGATAATGAACGCGTCAGAGCTCGTCTTGACAAGGCACGGGAGATTGAAGAAGCGATGACACAGTCTGCCAAGATGCGTGACTCCACGCTTCGGGTAGAAGTGGTAGAATTATATAGCGGCGAGCGTTTTGCTGCCTATACCTACCGGCGTTATGAAGATGTCCGTCTTGTGATGGCTCCCGAAAAGGAGTTGGGTTACTTTGGTGGAGAGCAGGATAACTTCACCTTTCCACGTTACACGTTAGATATGGCATTTTTCCGGGCCTATGATCAAAACGGGAATGTTGCCATGACCCCTCATCATTACGACTGGAGCACCAAAGGTGTGGAAGCCGGAGAGCCTGTGTTTGTGGTTGGAAATCCAGGATCAACCAGTCGACTCGGTAGCGTATCTCAGTTGAGATTTGAGCGAGATTATGTATTGAAGCACCAGATTGAAGCACTTCAGAGACGCGAATCATTGTTGCGATCGTTTAGAGGAGGCGATGGGCCGGGATCGGACGAAATTGACAATATGTGGTTTAGCATCAGCAATTCACTGAAGGCCCTCTCTGGACAGTTAAAGGGGCTTCGTAATGATACGTTGATGGCCAAACGCAGTGCGGCTGAATTTCAGATGAGGGAGGATCTATTCAAGTCGGACTCTCTTTCAGCTCGCTATGGTTCTGTATTTCAGGATATTGATGAACTTCAACGTTCCAAGCGAGCAGAAGCTGGGCGTATGAAAGCGTTTACTTTTTTGGGAACGACCATTGGATCTCGTATTTTGACGCGTGCTCTTTATGGATACTACTATGCGAATCTGCAACAGCGAGGCTATGCTGATAAGAGTGCATTAGATGACATTCGCAAGGAAGCCCTTGCGTTGAAAGATTTTCCATTAGAGGCTGATCAGGCTATGATGGTCATTCGATTTCAGGAATTGCAGGAGGCTCTGGGGGTGAACGATCCAACGATCCGAAGTATTTTAGGTGGACTCACGATAGATAGTCTTGCCTCCAAAATTGCTACAACGAGTGCACTGTCGGACTCGGCAGGTTTTGCAGAGCTATTGGACACGGGCTATTTGAGCAGTGATGACCCGACGGTTCCTGTTATGAGTGCACTTGCACCGCTCTATTTTACCGCTCAGCGTCAGGCGGAGAGTTTTACCAATCGTGAAGATTTACTCCATGCTGAGCTTGCTTCTTTACGGTTTGCGCTCTATGGAACCGATTCGCCCCCAGATGCATCGTTTTCTCTACGCATTTCAGATGGACGAGTTAGTGGTTATAGATATAATGGGACCCATGCTCCTGCATTCACCACATTCTATGGCTTGTATGATCACTATTATGCCTACCGCAATCTCAGCGAAGCCTGGGATCTCCCCGAACGATGGCAAAACCCACCAGACACATTCGTCCTTTCAACACCCCTGAATTTTGTGAGCACAAATGATATTACAGGGGGGAATTCCGGCTCGCCTCTCTTGAACGAACACCTTGAAATCGTAGGACTCATTTTTGACGGAAATATTGAATCTCTACCCAATGTGTATATCTTTTCTGATAGGACGGCCCGAGCAATTTCTGTAGATGTCAGAGCCATTGTAGTCTCATTAGAACATATCTACAACGCCGAGTTTCTTGTTCAGGAAATCATGCATGGACTCGACAGAGAATGAATCGCCAGACTCTATATCATATTCTGTTTTCCTTCTATATGGGGTTAGAGGATTTGAATGATCCTGCAGAGTTGAAGAGTTGATCATTTGTGTGAATGTGAGGCGATCATGGGCGAAGCAGATTTTGGACAAAACGGATCTCAAAAGCAGCTTGGTTTGGTGCTGGGAGGCGGAGGTGCTCGTGCAGCCTATCAGGCGGGCGTGCTTCAGTATATGCACGAGCTCATTGAAGATCTATCGTTTCCCATCATTACTGGTGTCTCTGCAGGAGCCATCAATGCTACATTTTTAGCTTGTTATCCCGGTTTGCGTGGGGCAAATGCCTTAATGCAGTGCTGGAGACAGATTGATCAGGATAAGGTTTTTCATGCAGAGACCTCCATGAGTCTCATTCGTAGATTGCTTCCAGGATTTCCACTGCGTGATCCAGTGATTCGAGTAAAGGAGGGAGAAGCCATTCTCAATACTGAGCCGTTGCGACGCTATCTGTCCAGTACCCTTCATGCTTCACCCGATGGTTCACTTCCCCAGATACAAAGAAATATGGATCATGGAAGATTAGCTGCGGTTTGTGTAACCACCACGAATTTTACAACTGGGCAATCTGTCAGTTGGGTACAAGGCTGTGGATTTCAGGATTGGGAGAGACCGAATCGAATTTCTTATCAGGACAAGATCACCGTAGATCATGTTCTGGCTTCAGGTTCTCTTCCACTTTTATTTCCAGCGGTGAAGCTTAGAGGTTCTTGGCATGGGGATGGTGGAATGAGACTGATTGCTCCGCTCTCACCGTCCATTCATCTTGGAGCTACAGATATTATTTGTATTTCCCCTAAGTATTCTCGGACGATGTCCGAAGCCTCACAGCCATTAATTGCTGGATACCCACCCGCCGCACAGGTGCTGGGGATCATGCTGAATGCTACCTTTCTGGATGCATTTGATCACGATATTCAAATGGCGAATCGGATCACCAAATTAGTAAGACACATGCCCAAGTCATATCGAGATGGAATACGTCCATTAAATATCCTGTTACTGCAACCTTCCGTTGATCTTGCCAAGTTGGCTCATGGATTTGAATTGAAGACCAAGGGTGTTTTACGCATGCTAACGCGGGGATTAGGTAGTACAGAAACGCTCAGCCCTGACTGGTTCAGTGTCATTCTATTTGATCCACAATTCATCGGTCAGGTACTTGAACTCGGCTATGAGGATGCAAGGAATCATTCCGATATTATCAAAACGTTTTTTGAAAGAGGTACAGATGCTTAGAATTTTGTCAAATTTTATGGTTTTGGGCGTATGTCTGATCTTCACATCAGATCTACATGCTCAGGTACTTCGTGGTCGTGTGAGTGATCAAACGACCAACGAGTCTTTACCTGCTGCGACCGTGTACATTGCTGGTACATATCAGGGTACGATCACCAATAACGATGGGTTATTTGCAATCAAGGTGGATGATCTCCCCGTTGACATCGTGGTACGTTATGTTGGCTATAGATCCGATACGCTTGTCGCCACTACTTATGATCCATTGGAATTTAAACTGGAGCCCGTGATCGTAGAAATGGATCAGTTGGTCGTCACCGATGAAGATCCTGCCGTATGGATCATGCGCCAAGTCATTGAACGCAAGCAGGATTGGTGGAATGATCTTGAGACCTTTGAAGCACTAGCCTATGCCCGTATGACCTTTTCAAATGATACGGGAATTGTTGCGATCACAGAATCAGCGGCGACGGCATGGTGGGATCATGAAAAAGGGTTTCGGGAAAAAATCACGGGAACTCGTCGCACTGGAAATCTCCCTTTTGAAAATGCACTCCCTGCTGCGTCGTTTATGGGAAATTTCTATAACGATGACATTCGTATCAGTGGACATACCCTGATTGGGGTTACGCATCCAGATGCGTTAAACAGATATGCATTTAGATTGAAAGGGACTCGAAGGGTAGATGATGCGGTGGTTTATGATATATCGGTAGTACCAAAGAATAAGCTCATTAGTGGATTTGTAGGGAATGTATCTGTCTTAGATGAGGAGTTTGCCATGATCGAGGCTCAGTTGCAACCTGGGCAGGCCTTTTTGTTTCCATTACCCATACAGAGATATGATGTTGTGTACGAGCAACAATTCTCCAACTATGGTGGAAATATTTGGCTTCCCATTGATTTACGCTCTAACGCGGTCGTAGAACTTTCGTTTGGACCACTGTTGAGGATTCCCCCAGTCGTCATTGATATAGTTTCCCGATTTACGGATTATCAACTTAATGAAGACTTACCAGACAGCCTGTTTGAAAGTGATCGTAGGAGCACAGTAGATTCCACCGCAATTGCCACGGGTGAATCTCTTTCCCAAGAGGGAGCTGTAGTCCCACTTACTCCGCAAGAAGCCATTGCATATGCATCCATTGATAGTACAGATACTCTGGAAGAAGCCTATGCTCCAACAGGGCTTTTGGGGCCAGTGATCCGTGAGGGATCATCCCGCTCCGGTCGCTCTTCATCAACAGGAATTTTTTCTTTTCTATCAGATGTTGGTGCTAAGCCACAATTGTGGTATAATCGGGTAGATGCATTCTATGGCGGGATAGAGTTGAGTAGAGAGTTTGCAGATATAGTAGAAATCAAGGTGCAAGGGGGGCTGAATACCGGCCAACGAGGTGGTTCTAAATCGTTGATTAAAGGTGGTTTACGAGTAGAAAAGGACTGGTTTTTTGACGCAGAGTATCGCAGAGAGAATGTATCCACTTATTCATCTAGTCTAAGAAATCGATTGGTCAACAGCGTGACGATGCTATTTGCAGGGCAGGATTACTTTGATTACTATCGAAGAGAAGGAATTACCATTACAACAGGGTATCAATTTGAATGGCAGAGAGCCATGATTGCCGCGACATTTCTGACTGAAACCCATTCTTCTCTCAGTGGGAATGTCAGTTATGATCTGTTCGGTAGTAGCAATCTCCAACGTCTGAACCCTCTGGTTCCTGAAGGTCAGATGCAGACACTCTCCATGGAGTTAAGGTTAGGTCGACAGAACAGCCTGCAAATTGGCCCGCAACGATTTTTAAGTTCCACGATTGAAATCTCACTTCCACAGTCGGACTTTATCTATAGGCGATTCTCTTTCAATGCAGGTGGCCGTATTAAAACCTTCATGAAGCGTCGATTTCTACCCGCCACACTGGATTATGGTCTTTCTGTGGGATTAGCATCTGATGGCGGCAGAGATCTACCGCCACAACGCACATTTATAGTTGAAGGTTCATTATCACTGTATCATATGGGTGGATCTCTATACACACGCCGGGGCTTACCTTACCGTGCAAATGGTGTAGTATTTGGATACTGGGAGCATAATTTTCGTACACTACCATTTGAATTAATGGGTTTAGAGTCGGTGGCAAGACAAGGCCTCAGTTTTATCATTTTTGGTGGTCATGCCTACTTACGGGGAACCCAGTCAAACCGGAACGACTGGATTCATCATCATGAACTAGGGGCTTCATTGAGCGGGATACTCGGATTGATACGACTCAATCTCGCCTATCAGATCAGCGAAAATAAATGGTATCCCACCATCAGTATTGCCCGAATTTTTTGATGGTTTCTGACGGATGTGCAAACATATTCTGTCGTAGAATTGAGTGGTTGTACTCATTCAACATAGATGGATGAATAGCCCTAAGCATGATCCTTCTCAGAATCTGTGTATATCTGGTCCATGAGGGGAGTTTGATCTTTTCGTGAATTCTAATGGATCTTTTATGTGTTCAATTTCATCACAGATTTATATGGCTGTGGGTTCTATTGGGGATCACTGTGATGCAGGTTGGTACGTCAGATGCTGTGGGGCAGGTCGTGATTTCTGGCTCTGTGCGGGATTCGGTCACTCTGCTCCCACTTACATCAGCACATGTAATACTTACAGGGAGTGATCAGGGCACCATTACCAACCGGGAGGGTACTTTTGAAATTACGATTACCCGTCTACCAGCTACGCTTCTTTTTCGCCATGTAGGCTATCACTCGTTGGAAGTTGAATTTGTCCCGAACGGTGCCCGGACGATCAATGTAAACCTGATACCTGTACCGATTCAGTTACCAGAACTGCTTATAGCGGGGGATTATCTAGCCACATCCATTATGGAAGAAGTGATCCGTCGAAAGGCAGAGCGCAGGACTCACTTGAATGCGTATCAATCGCGGGGGTATGCCCGAATTACCTTAATGAACCGCGATCAAATCGTTCTCATCAATGAGGCTGTATTTGATCGATTTTATTCCAAGGATAGCGGAATCAGAAATGTGATCCGATCCAAACGAGAAACCTCTGATTTTCATGAGCAATTAGGTTTGAAGATTGTTCCTCAGGATTTTTCATCGGATGCCGTTGAAATTAACGGTCTCTCTTTTTTCGGTCCAACTCATCCAGATGCATTGGAGCATTATACGTTTACATTTGCTGGTCGCCGCATATGGAATCAATTGCCGTTATACGATATCTATGTTGCTCCGAAGACCAATCAGGAAGCGACATTTGTCGGAAGAATTGCTGTGATGGATAGTATCTTTGCACTGGTGGAAATTGATCTGAAGCCTGCTTCCCATGTGACCTTCTCACCTGAGACTCACGATTGGAGCATCTCCTATCGCCAGCAATTTGCAAAGGTGGATTCATTTTGGCTTCCAGTGGATATAGATCTACAGGGGTGGATTCATGTAGAACCCAATGGACAGCGGATCAGGCCAGCAGTCGTTGCCCAGACAGGGCGAATGGTGGACTATCAAGTCAATCAGACAGTTCCCACGGCTCCCTTCGCTAGTGAAGATCAAATACAAATAGACTCGATTTCTGTGATTCGAGATGATTTGTTTTTAATGGGGCTGGATATGATTGCCTTGACCCCCAGAGAATTGGAGGCTCTGGAGGACTTGAGATGGAAGAAACCACTAACTTTGAGGGAGGCCCTGCCCGCCGAGAAGGCCGTGACCGGTGGTGCTATTCTGAATGAGATCTACAGTTTTGAACTTGGGGATCCATCCCAATTTTCATGGCCAGCTATCACAGGACTTGTTCCTTGGGTTCGCTATAACCGAGTAGATGGAACTCATATTGGGGCTGGGACTGCATTTCCATATGGACGAAATAACATCATTTCTGCACGAATTGCCCAGTCATTAAAGATAGGTCGGACACGTGCATCGGCTTCATTGAAAACAAAGAGAGGTCGCTCATGGCAAACGATTCTGTCGTTTGAACGCAACTCGCAACCACAAAACGGAACCTTGATTCACACAGAGGCCATGAATTCCATATTGTCTCGGATATTTGCAATAGATGTTTACGACTGGTACTGGGCAACCAAGGTTCATGCAGGTGCTCAGTATCAAACGAATTGGGGCAGGATGACGCTTACGGGAACCTATACGTGGATGGATTCAATGCAAACAAGTGTAACAAGCCCATGGCCTCTTACCAAAACATTTTCATACAACCCATCCATCATCACTGGCCAGAGGCAATCCATTGAGTTCACGTTTGCAACTGGCAGTTCATGGCAACCCTATTTTATCCATCCATCTAAACGATTGGAAGTCAAGATTGGATTTGCGAATTCTCCCCACCAACAGAGGGATCTAAGACTCTCGCTGGCTGGTGATTATTGGGTGCGAACATTGATGCGCCGCCGCCCAAAGCCAAGTACGCTTTCCGTGCGATTTTTGGCAGGGTTTGTGACAAATCAGGCCCCAAAGGATCGTTGGCATGTTGTTGACGGTACGATGGGCCCGATTGGAGAGCTGGGAACGCTTCGCTCTGTTCGTAATCACCGATGGACTGGACGTAGAATCGCAGGGGCTTACTGGGAGCATGATTTTCGGAGCCTGCTGTTTGAACTACTTCAACTACGACCACTGGTGGATCAAAATGTAAGTGTTCGCCTTGGAGGTGGGCATGTATACATTGATGGGCGTTGGATCCATGAGGGAACATTCAGTATTGCAAGAGCACCCGTCCGTATCCATTTGACTCGGAGAATGGATCACCCATCCATTTTCTTTGGAATTGGCTATGTCGGGCGACATTAGGAATTTATCGTATAATGATGTGGCTTTACGAGGATAACCATCTACTGACACTCAATAAACCGTCGGGATTACTTTCACAAGCGGACAGTACAGGACATCCTGATGTAATTACATTGGCAAAGAATTACATCAAGAACAAATACAATAAGCCCGGCAACGCATATATTGGGCTGGTTCATCGTCTAGATCGTCCTTCATCGGGTACCATGGTTCTTGCACGGACATCCAAAGCTGCAAGGCGTTTATCGAAAGCGTTCAGAGAGCGTTGTGTGCAAAAAAAGTATATTGCTGTTGTGGAGGGAATGTTATCTGGTGGAGGAATCATGGAGGACTACTTAACAAAAGAAGCTGATCGTGCATATGTAACGCATCGGAGTTCATCGGGAAAGTATGCCAGTTTGAAATGGGAAGCGGTTAAGTGTTCGGGGCAATTTACATTGATATCCATAGAATTAATCACTGGTCGTGCCCATCAGATCCGATGTCAGTTTAGCCATCGTGGATATCCAGTCGTGGGAGATCGTCGTTATGGTGCCCATCATAGATTAGACAGACATGATTGCATTGCACTTCACTGCAAATCTTTATGTTTTGAGCATCCAGTCAAGAAGGAACGAATGGAAATCAAGGCCCCGCGTCCAGACTATTGGAAAAGATTGGAAATTTGACACATAGTAACTCAATGAAGCATCAATATTACGACATTCATGATTGATTCAATCAAGATATCATTGGCATCGGATGAATAGGTCGTTTCGTATCCGGTCAGTATGTCAGCCTTCCCTTTTATTAAAGATTCGTGCAGATTTATTGTAAAGTGCAGTTGCAACCTCATCATACCCAGATGGGTACAGACTTGATTCGTCTAAGTCAATTCTCTTCACTGTGGATCCATTTGCTTGTTCTTCTTCTTGAAATAAGAAGACACCAACATCTTTGGGATCAAGGGCTTCATCATTTTCGTCAATCTTGACACGGTCCTCCTTATCCAATGATGAGAGATTAACTAAATTGGCAAGTTCTTCTAAAATCCATTCGCTATGGGTAGTAACAATTACCC
Source organism: Bacteroidota bacterium (assembly GCA_026708685.1). GTDB lineage: Bacteria > Bacteroidota > Rhodothermia > Rhodothermales > Bin80 > Bin80. The sequence goes on along the minus strand of JAPOUL010000009.1, from coordinate 2,258 downwards.
GAATGCCTGCGTTGACGATTGCTGCAATTTCGAGAGTCAATTGTACCTGTACTTCGGGATGTAGGTGAGATTCGGGCTCTTCAATAATGAGAATGTCACCAGAACGTGCTTTGTGGCGCAGATACAGCAATATTGGAGCCAGTTCTGACACTGTTGAAGATGCATTTTTAAGAGGCAATGGATTTCCCAACTCTCTTGGCTGATATACAAATTGTGGTATGTTGGTTATTTCTGAGTTCCGAGTAAGGATGGTTCCCTTCAAGATCTTTCCTTCCATTCTGGCACAGATGTTCTGTAATTGATCCGAAGACTTCTCAGCTTGATGGAGATGCGGATTACTCTGCGGAGCGTCCAATGAGGTGAAAACCTCCAAAAAATCAGTCATTACCCCCGTGAGTTCGTCCATGTGTGGACTTGGACGAATTCCATCCATTGCAGAATGTCCTATCATTCCTCCAACGATTGCATTGAGAACACGCATCATTCCTGTTCTCTCAGATGGGACATAGTAGGCATATCCTGCAAAGGGCTCCCAAATGTTGGCCGAAATATATGGCGAGATAGCACTTAATAGTCGGCTCCCCCTAATATTGATTGCACTTCCATCAGGCTCTAAGTAATCTTCTGGTTCAGCTAAGAAAGAAAATATGTGAGATGCATTGATATTGTCGCCTCGTAACTTAACGATCATCTCATCAGGAATAGTTGTAGAAGACTCTATATTCCCAGATTGTAATAAAAATTGAAATTCTACATCATGATCAGGTTCATCCGTAACATGATGTATCACTATGTGTGGGTTAGACTCACCATTCATAGGACAAAGATCATCTAATGGTAGTCCAAAACATCTGACAATCTCTTCCTCTAACAGAGCGGTATCTAGGTTACTGATCATTGATTTGAAATATGCTCCCAATGGATCAGAAAGACCAATTTCATGTTGAGATGTAGAACGATCAGTCTTAAAATCATACAGATGATTAGCAGTTTGAGCCAGTGAAGCACTCCATCGATTGATCTCATCATTAGAGCCAGATTGAAGCAGAGAGTCAAACTTGGTATGTAAACCATACCATAATTGGGACCGCAGGTGATGAAAAAATTTATGCAAAACATAAATTAGAGTGGCCAGATAAGATTTACCTGTGTTACTTTGGCCAACGAAAACTGAGAGAGGGCAAAGTTCAATGTTAGCACGATGAATCGGGCCAAAATTTGTTACGATCAGTTTGGATAATGAATGATTGGAATTCATTTTCAAGTTGAAGTGATGAGTGTTACAACAATAGACAACAGTTCATCTGATTAACTGTTGATATTTTGTAAGGTAAGAATGAATTTATTGCAAATAAGCCTAAAGTATTAACCGATCACTCATAGATGATGTCCAAAAAACCTCATAAGATCTCCCGTACGCTGAATGAATTAATGGATATGATTAGTGATTAGAATGCTCTGCTACGTTTGAAGAGTTATCTCTCCAGTGTTCTGATCTTTTCTCCTATTGTAAAGATGGTTATTTAATACCAAACTGCAACAATCATTAGGCAGATTTGGGTTTTAGCATATGGCGATGTCAGCCCCGAAGTACACATACGAAAGCCCATGCATAGCAGGACCCGAAAAGAAAGCAGTGACAAAAGCAAAGCGTCCGAATGCAGTATACCAAACAGCGAATTAAATGCTTCATAAAATTAATCTATCTACGGTAAAATCAAAACAGGTAATCTCAAGTCTTTAAGACAAGGCATAGTCATTCCATTGGTGGTGTTTCCATACCCAGTTTGAATGATCCATGAAATTAATGGGAATTATATCGCAAAGTAACAAAAGATGGAACCTTTCTATTTGAGAGCGTATAACAGACACAATGGAACAGGCCTGCAAACCTGTCCATTGCTTACCATAACATCAACTGTACTTTGATATCATGCCTGTTAAAAAGGCTTCTAACCATCTATCCCCATCCTGTTCCACTGCTTATCGTGGAATCGAGTACCGATTACTGCCGGGTACCCAATATAAAGCCATGTTATTGCATGGATTGGTTGGTGCATGTCTGTTTGTGTGGAATGTGATCCTAAGACAGATGAACAGTGAATTCAAACATGAGGATACGGAAAACCCTTCAACATCTTTCTTTTCCTTAATCAAGCGTTACCCGTCTTTACGTAAAGAAACGAGTTGGTTGTCTAAGTATTCATCTGCGATTGTTCGTTACACGTTGAAAGGGCAATCCGAAGCATGGCAAGCGT
>JAPOUL010000144.1 GCA_026708685.1 Bacteroidota bacterium | reverse complement strand
GATATTTATCCCAGCAGTGCAAAAATGGGATAAATGAAGATTTTATTGGGCTTAAGTTGTATAAGTTATTTTTGGACGAGCCCTTAGATACGGTTTAATCACATCTTTTGGCTCTCTGCGTTCACATATAACATCACTTGGTTCTATACCATTGCGTGCGAACCAATAAAGAGATGGAGAGTTGACTTAGGTCACTGTCACCATTGTAGTTACAGATTATGGAATATGATTTCATTTTAGATCGTGGGCCATCTCCCTTTTTTCATGGAAGAGAAGAGATTATTGATACCTTCAGCAGTGTGCTCAAATTCTCTCGAGATACGAAAAAGGGCACAACCTTTTTGATCCAAGGTGCACCTGGTGCTGGGAAGACTGCATTGCTGGATGTACTGTCCAATCAGGCGAAGCCGAAAGGTTGGGAAGTTGCTTTGATTAATGGGAAAGATCTATATGACCCCGTATCAATGGCCCAGTCTTTGGGGAAATCGTACACGATTGATTCAGAGTACGCATTAAATGTGGGTATTAAGTTCCTTGGAGGTGGGCTTGTAGCGAGCGTCGCAGGGCATGCAAGCTCAGAAGAAATACTCAAGCGTCTGGCACCCGAAAATGGATTAATCTTGGTGCTTGACGAAGCCCAAGACCTGCAATATCTTAAAAATACCCCTAAGGAGCACAATTTGGCAAGGGATGCCTTAACTGTGATTCATTATGGCGATGTTGGACGTCCAGTAATGCTCATCGTTGGTGGACTTGGAACGACCGAGTCTTCCTTGGGTGGCTTAGGGGTTTCAGGGATTGATGGTGATTGTACCGTGCAACTTGGGCGATTGGATGAGGAGTCAGAGCGTGCGGTGATTCGAGATTGGATCACGCATGCTGGTGGAGCGGTAGGTGATCCGAGCAGATGGATTGATTCCATAGCGGAGAAAACACATGGGTGGCCTCAGCACATCATGTCCTACGTTAAGCCGGCCCTGAAGTACCTTAAGTCCAGCCACGGGAAAATGACGGATAGTGGATTGGAGTTTGTATATGAGAAGGGGAATGAATATCGGGAGGAGTATTACCAAAAACGCGTGAAAGGCATTGACAAAAAGAAACGCCAAGATCTCGCAAAAATATTCGCTGGTGTTCCATTGGGAGATACCATGGAGCTTGAAGATATCATGGACGCACTCAAAGAGGAATACACCGAAGAAGTAGCAGAAAAACTTTTCAAGAAAGCCCTTGAGCGGGGAATCATTGATGAGCGCAAAGACGGGGACTATGGTATTCCCATTCCCTCTTTCCATACATGGCTGGTGGATCAGTACGTTCAAAACAAAAGCCAATACATCCCACCAGCACCGAAGCAGTTACCCGCCAAACCTGAGCAATTCTTGCTTCCGCCCAAAAAAGATGATGAATCTAATGTGAACAAAAACAAAGGCCAAAACGAAGACAGGCGGAAAGGCGGTGGCGGGTTTTCGATGGAACGGTAACCGAATCACAGGTAAATCGCACTCTCAAAAGTTACTGATTTTCCGCCGAATTCTAAGTTCCAATAATTTTCGTTATTGGAACTTAGACAGTAGATTGCTGTGTATGTGTTCTCGACCACATTAACCAACTATTTTACCGAGATGAAAACACTCTTTGATTACTCTTTGCAGGAGTTATAACAAGCTTTAAAATTAGCAAAAGATGGGGCAAAGTTTGACAGTGTTAAAGATAATGTGCCCGATGTAGCACGGGCATGGGTAAGCGAGCGGATTGAACTTGTGCGGGAAATGTTTAATGCCCAAGACGAGGCCTGTAGTCAGTGGTTACTGGGAGAGATAGGATTGAGCGACATTGAGCAGCGTTTCCACGAAACGTTCACAGGTTGGATTCGCGAGGCGTTAGACTATCGCAAGGACTACTATGAACGTCATAAAGATACAGGAGTTACGGATTATCGAAGCAGGAAACGATCTAAACGCAAGTTTGTAAATTGTAGTGGATTTTTTCCGCAACTTTGCTGTTCCTTTTTTTCAAGGATTCCCGCTTAGGGCTCGTCCAAAAATAACTTATACAAATTAAGCCCAATAAAATCTTCATTTATCCCATTTTTGCACTGCTGGGATAAATATC
>JAPOUL010000031.1 GCA_026708685.1 Bacteroidota bacterium | reverse complement strand
TGTCGGCCAGGCAGTCTCCACTAGCGGCAAGCGAGTACCTTCCAGAGGCGGGCTATTTTCTGAATGACGCGCCAGTCAGCGGCGACATCCTACAAGAAGCGATGACTCGCGGGAATCTGGTCATGGAGTTGATCGCCGAACCACCGGAAGCACTCGATAACCACAAGATAAGGCTGCAAACATTCGTCGGCTTGCTGGACCGAATCCAGAAACTGGTCTATCACGCCTACAACGCTGAATTGCGTGATATCGCCATCAATGAGCGTCCATTGGTTCCAAAAAGTGAGGCAAGTATGCTGGACATCGTAGTTCCAGCGGCGGCGGGTTCATTCCGAATCCTGCTCGCGGCGGGAAATCAGCCAGACTTGCTGCAAGGCAACGAATTGGCCAGAGCGCTCAATCGCATGGATGTGCTTTTTGACAAACCCGACGATCTTGATGCTACCGTGAATAGCGCTAGGAAAAACCGCGGGCATCTAGCAGGTGCCTATCTCAGACTGTTGAAGTTTCTCGGTGACCGACAAACAGGATTATCATATTCGTGGGCCGAACCCCGCTCAGCAGCGCCAAAGAGACGTTTCGTATCAGAAGCACAAGCCAAGGCGCTGTCAGAAGTTCTGTCCAAGGTTTCGAATCTGAACGTTCAAGAAGTCCTGCTGACCGGAGAATTTGTCAAGGTGAACCGGAAAACCAGAGACTGGGGCCTTGAACTTGGAGATAAGGTTGTTTCCGGCAAATTAAGGGAAGATGGTCCTGAATTGAACGGTTTGATTGTAGGAAAACGATATGAATTCAATTGCGAAGAGGAACTTCATATCATTGAAGGAACAGGCAAAGAAAAACGAATCTTGTTTCTTCGTGATTTCAAGGAACCTTGAATCCACAAGAGAAACATCTGATTTGCTTTATCATCTACGACTAAACAGGTTTGGATAAACTTTGTATTATTCCCGAAATCGATCTGACAGTGCTACAAGTTTTCCGAGCTTCAGATGGTGATGCCGCATAGTTATTAGCATGGGCAATATCGTCGCGAAGTTCACGAATTTTCTCAAATTTCTTGTTTAAACTTTTTTTGCTTTCTTCACCATAAATCAACCTCTCATTTACGATGATTCTTGATTTATCTTTAAGCTGACTGAATTCGACTTCATTCACAAATTGATCAACCTTCTTTGCTTTGCTAATTTGCTCTTCGATGCGGGCTCGACGATCTTCAGATAATTTCACAAGCCACTCCTTTGGATCAGAAAATCTTTCTTTGATCCGTCGGGCCATTGTCATTTCAAGGCGGGTAATCAGGGTGAACAGTGCCGCTCTAACGGGAAGCAGTTGCATGTCGGACAGGCTAACCAATCCCGCAACACCATTGCGGGAGACAACAAGCCGAGTTGGATGCTCATCCGCTTCCTTTACAAAGTCGATAATGCTCGCATCGGCACCGATCACGAGATCTTCCGAGAACTTCTTGAAATCATCCCCAATCAGATTTTCAGGCGCTTCGGAGTCGAACCAGCGCTGCGCATCATAAAGACCAAGAATACGCTCGCCGTTGTCATCTTCAACTGGGAAAAAGCTGTAGTTGTGCTCCAGATTCCGATCCGCAACATCGCTGTGTTTTTCGTCACACCGACAAACCGTGAAGTGCTTTCTAGGCGCCATGATCAAATTCACCGTCAGACTTCGCTGAACTCTTTCAAGCGCTTCTAGCCCAGAGTGATCATCCGTATTGACCCATTGATTTGCCACTATCGGCTACCTCTTTTCTTTTCGATTTAATCTTTCAACCCCTTTAGCGCTTCCTTCAAATTCAAATACTTCATAGCTGTCTTGAAATGCTTTTCCAAAGCCGCCGACTTGAATAGGGATTTCACACCCGCACCTCATCCTTGCCCAGTCCCGGTGCCGTCATCCACGAGTTGAACCCGCTCATCAATGCGTAGACGCAGAGAAGCAAAAACGGGAACGCAATCCACGGGGCAATCAAAGTACCCATGAATTTCAATGTGTCTCTCATGCCTCCTCCTTCCATTGCTGGTTCATCCCGAACAAACTAGCATGACTGGTCTATAGCCTCAATTCGGCACGTAGATGATTTCGCCGGATTCTAGCTGGTAGGCGGTGCCGA
>JAPOUL010000030.1 GCA_026708685.1 Bacteroidota bacterium | reverse complement strand
TGACCTGATAGATACGCAGGTAAACGTCATAAAAAAACGTGGTTGGAAATTCAGGGTAGCCATTAATTTAATTAGAACGATGAAAAAGTAAATTCAAAGATTGGGAAACATAACAATATCAAGAATGACAGTACCAGAGAGGAATCTGGAAATACTCGTTGAGAGAATGCCATGTTTTGATCAATGATTAACCCGTTTAGAGAGCAGATAATAAACGAATAGTGGATGATGAGTACCCCAACATCTCTATCTTAATCTTATACAGATTATTGGTCGTTGTAGAGCAATCTAAGAAACAAATTACCTCCTCTTGTCAATGATACCCCTCTGTTTATAAAAAGTTTACTTGCACCCACGAAGATTATTTCTAATGTGCAAATCAACTCGACATGAGGTTAGTTTGATTTCAATCTTAGAGACTCCATGAAGTCTCCATACATCTGTTGAACTACTTGAACCAACTGTTTGGCAGGTTCAGAAAGCTGCTGGTTTTCAATTTTGATAAGAGATATAGACATTTTCAATAACTAATAGGTGGAACGATTACCTATAGCATAAATATCTGAGAAATTGGACTCAATGACATATTTAATCAAGATTGAATGAGGAGTTTTTCGCGTGGATTTGGTCATGCCCTAAGATAAAATCTGATTCAAAGCTTCAAATAATTTCTCAAAGCAATCAAGCGTATCATCGGAAAGCATATTATCCGTATCAACCGTATCCAAGAAATACTTGGCTGGGCGGAAGTGGTTAAACGATTGGTTGTTCTTGAGCGAGTGTGTTTTGAAATACTCTTCTAATTTTTTGTTAATACCTAGAAGATTAGAATTCAAGTCTTCCATTTTTACTGGCTTAGTCAGGGCATTCTTAAACGCACCGTTCACCAGACTCAAATAAAATTCTTCATCAAACATATCTTCAACATCTGGTTCACTCCTATCGGTGAAGTCAGAATAAGTCAGAACCTTTTTTTGAGTGAGTAATTTCTTCTTGTAGAGGTCCGCTATTCTCTGTCTATCCTTCTTGTGATAATCAATCAGTACTGCTATTTTTAGATTAGTCTGTGCTCCAAGTAAGGCTACAAATGTTGGAACATTGCCTGATCCTCCAACAGGTGTGATCGTCCATTGATTACTTAAACTTGTACGTCCGAGTGCATCAAGTAAAGAACCCATGCCTTGCAAAAAAAGTAAGTCAGAAACTCCTTCGACAACAAGACAATTGGGTCCAACGAAAAGCGATTGGGAAATTTCGTATCCCAGTGCACCTTGTAGTGGAAACAGGCTATCATTTGAAGCTTGGAGGACATCTGTTAATACTCGCGTACCAGCTTCTTCAGGTGGAGGATCATCATGTTCGACACTTAAGTCTTGAACTATTCTCACACGATCAAAATTAGCAGGATCTACCATGAAGGGAGAATGAGTCGTGTAGATTAGCTGATGCTCTCCTTTAATCTCTGCTTCAAAATATTTAAGAAGATCCTCTTGGGCCTTACCATGCAGTGATAAACCTGGCTCGTCAAGCAATAAGATGACATTCTCATTATTATCACGATGTCACCATACCATGCAAGAAAGGAAAAGAACCAAATAAATCCCCGTGACCGAGATCCTATCTCTGTCGTTACAAAATGCTTTGTATCTTCAACTTCACTCCAGATATTTGTCCCATACTGCATTCCAAAGGGATCCTTTTCCCGTGCCATACGGACATCAAAAAGAAGACGCAAATGCTTGTTCTGAGACCAATACTTAATGATTTTCTTCGTTAAGTGATTACTTGCTCCCTCTAATTTATTCTTAAGTTCCCGTGTATCCGTGACTTCTGATAATCGTTCAATATTAAGACGTGCTCGGTTGATAAGTCCAAGTAGAGGATGATCGGATGGTTGAAGGTTCTTGCTCTTTTTCCGTTCAATAAGTGTTTCAATATTCTCACAACCCCGTATCTGATAGTACTCATCAAAGTAAAGGAATTTAGGGATGAGCGGTTTAATGACATCTTCAATTACATAATCTTTATAGCTGTCATATTCACTGACGGAGTTAAGAATTTCGGTCAGTGAAATAACAGAGTCTGTTTGCTCCATATTATGCAAGGCATCCAGAATTTCATCAACAGGGTCATCTGATATTACTTTATCTGTGATTTTGTTAGGAAGATCGTATTTTCGACAAGATTTTTCAGAGCAACAATCTCATCAAATGAGTATTCAACTTCGTAATCTTCTTCGTAGCAACGAGTAATATTAAATATCTTCCCTACTACATCTGTCTCCCCGGTAAAATACTGAATTTTCTCAGCATCGGCTTTGTCCAATTCAAACTTAACATGTGCTACAATAGCAGGTTCTCGTTTGGCCTGTTCAATCTCATAGCGATAGTCCTCAACATCCACACGAGGATAGTCATGGGTAATATTATAACCAGCATCATAATCAATGATAGGGTTCATCTGGTAGAGAGCTTGAAGTAATGCAGTCTTACCAGATTCATTCTTCCCGACAAGACATGTGATATTATCGACATCAAACGAACCGGAGTCGTTAATGCTACGAAATTCACGAATTTGGATTTTTTTCAATTTCATTCAAAGTTCTGCTACTAGGTCACATCATTGGATATCGTCAATGATGATACAAATATGTAACTGGAATCGGCGTATGGGGAAGATTTATTTTCTTCTGATTAACTTCAAACGCTTCAAATCTTTTTCATTCCATCCAGCATTTTCAATAAGGGTTTCAAGAAGTTTAATACCATAAGTTTTCTTGGGATGATAATGAATAGTAATTCTATTTTTGTCATTATCACGGTTTGGATGATAAAAACGTTGTATTGCTCCTCGTTTGTTTTCACGCTCCCATCCATCTTTTAAAAGGGCGTTGATCAAGTTCTCAGCAGTAAGATTTTTTAGCTGGTCGCGTATAGGCTTTGAGAATCCCATTGAAGTTCATAGGATGGTTTGAAGTGAGGAGTTGTGAGATTAAGTGTACGTACATGTGCTTTACCAATGGGTTCGGTTGTCACACCAAATCCAGTTGGCAAAGGATCTCCCCGTTCCAGAATGGATTCCATATATAGAATAATCCCATCCTCTGCATTTTTTACGGCCTCTTCTTCGGTATCGCCAGGTACATGTATTCCCTTTAGTGCAGGAACATATGCATAATAACCTATGCTGTCTTTCTCAACAAAGATGAGAAAACTAATTTTTAACATGAACATTAATACATGATTGTTTTGACGGCGTATATCAATAAAAATGAACAAATTTGATCATTTTTATTGATATACATACATCATAATTAACGCTGTAACCAGTTGAAAATTATTTGGTTCCGCCAGTCTTACTGTTGCAGATTAAGAATGATCATCAATGTTACAACTATCTCAACCATTACGATCATGATAGAATCCTTCATCTCTTCAAGTAGTCAGAATATGCTCCAAACTGAACGTATGCTCCATCTATGGATAGTAGTCTGACTTTTATATTAGCAACCAAATGATTGGGGGCGCTCACATACGAGATTGGTAGATAAACAAGGGCTTTTAGACCATGTTTTGTTGATCCGAATCAAAGCAATCAAAACTGACACTCACTGAATTACTGATAATAGTTGCATGTTACACCATAGTTTGTATTCATATGTGCCAGCAAATTTCACACATTCGCAGATTAGGAGAGATGTGTGTGAAACTTTAATTTACAAATGAGTTTAGTTTTACGAAAAGGTAGCACCCAACTGGAGCAAAAAGGTGTTGAGGGGGATTCCCATCCACCACAGGAGAACTCCTTTCTGCGATGTACAGCTACATCCATTCAAATCTACAAATACGGTTATCAGAAATAATTAATTCGGTCGCCATCAGATCTCTCAAATGGTGTCTTGATGCTACTCATTCCGAGCAGAATCCCTTATCTGATAGATACTCGCTATCGTAAGACAACCAGTGGCTTCGTTGCATTAAATGTGGTGGTTGCAAATCCATCTACCAAGACTCTATAGAGATAAATTCCACCAGATAAGGTAGATGTATCAATGGTCGTTGCATACCATTGTCCAGACTCCCTATACTGTTTTTCACCCACGAAAACTTCCCTCCCCGCCATATCAAAAAGACTGACAGTGACGATCCCGTCTGTATCTTTCAAAAAATATCTAAATGTGGTCTGTGATGAAGTCGGATTAGGAAAGGATTGGGAAAGAACACTGGTTGGATGTGGTTCAACAACGATCTCAGCAGTTGCTAGTCGCTGCTGAGAGTTTGCTCTATTTTGAACGACGAATTCGTAGACTATATCTCCACCTCTGGGTGTATCAATGGTTACTCCATCTACAATCTCGGTCCCTCTGAATACATCAACTGTATTTCCATCGTTCTCAATCCGTCGGATGGTGAAGGACTCAATTCCGTAGTCTGCGGTGAATGTCCATTTGAGCCACACGGTTCCTGATTCATTTAATCGTGCAGTGAGTAAACCAGATCCTATCTGTACACTTCCCCTCAACAATAAATCCTCAATCTTAACCATGAACTCGGAGATCATGGAGTAATTATTGTCCCCAGGACACGATGTAGCATTAAAGTCTCGATGGCCTCGCATACGATCAGGGGATACTTCATATCGTTCAGATAAAAAACTAAATGTCGTTACCAATGAATCTATTGCAGATAACGTTATCGCATCTCGACATCCACCTCCTGCGGGAGGGTGATAACACCCCATCAAGGATACACCAATATTGCCAGTATTCGCACCTCCCACATGTGCTCCCTGAACTAAGCGTGGCCCTTGATCAAAAGAAGATTCCTCATTCAGAAATGGACGACCTTGATATAAACGACCCTCCTGATCCATCAGGAACTGATAACCAATATCACTCCATCCTCGGCCATTTTGGTGAAATTCTTGGATTCTAAAGACTTGCTCCAAACCCTCAGCCAATGTAGTTGCGGAAAACCCTGCGGTATGGTGCAAGGTCATATAATTATAGGTCGGGCGATTGAGTGGAATTGGCGTTCCTCGAAATGGCTTGGCTCCCCACATAGCACGCCTATAAAGATCTGGAGGACGGATCACAAAGTTATCTGAACCCTCAATGCTACGAGGGCTGTAACCCGTTTCTTCTTCGTCATCCAACCGTTGATCAAAGGTCCCGACACTCAGGGCTTCTATGGTGTCAGTAGAATTGATCTGAAAGCGTACTTCAAACTGGGAAGCCTCTATGGGTTGATCTCTACGATACGCAGCCAAAAAGGCTGGATCCGTTGCACTACGAACAATATAGAGTGATTGCCACTCACTCCATTCACCAGGGATCCAAAACCGCACATCACCTGCTAATGAATCACTTGAGGTAAATCCCTGTAGTGCAACTCCAGTAAATTCCGAATGGAGGTCTTGTGTGATGAACTGGACGGTGGTAGTTTTTCCAATCACCGTCACATCTGGCGGACCCATCTCCACTTCATGATGAATCACATCATGAAGTAGCTGGGCATGAGTAGATGTTGCAAATGTGGTTACCAGCAGAAAACCCAACAGCCTGATGACCTTCATCTGACCTACTAAAAGGAAAGATTGAATGTGAACCAATGGGTTTGGGTGAGACGGCCAAAGTCTGCGTAGGCGTAATCAAATCTGGTGGACAGATCGCGTTGAATGCGAATATTCAAGCTACCGCCTGCAGTGATTCCTTGTTCAGTATCAGGCTCAAACAGATTCCTGTATCCAACTCGAAATGAAATCAAGTTTCTGAATGTATATTCAGCCCCTGCATTCACATACTCAGCATTATCATTGGGATGCGTCGCATCAGTCATCATCACGATTCGGTGCGTACCATCATCAATGGCATCCCAAGCCAAGCCGACTCTGAAGATCAAAGGCATTGAGAAACTATCTGTACGATACTGGGCATTCACAATTTCAGCTGTCCCAATAGTATTTGGACTTGGATCTTCACTAAACAGAATGTCACGTCCTTCCATTCGCAACTTAGGACCTAGGTTAGACATACTGGCACCCAGACGCAGACTGCTAAATGGAGTCGTAAACAGCGTTCCTATATCAAATGCAATCGCCGATGCTTTGCTATGCCAAATCTGCTCCTGAACGAGTTTGATATTTGCACCGATCGAGAACTGGCTACTAAGGTTTCGTGCATAGGACAGCTGCAATGCAAAACTCAGGGCATTGAACTGTTCTCCCGTACCTTCTGGTTGCATTTCTGTTCGTACTGGCATATCCCCACTATCCACCATCAGCAGGGATACCCCAATGGATCCTACTTGGTCAATAGAAGTGCCAAATGCAACAAAATTGTAATTGACATCTGCAAGATAACGGGTGTTGCTCAACTGCAAGTTTCTTCCAGAGAGTCGTGCAAAACCAGCAGGATTCCAGTACACTGCACTCATGTCATTGGCTTCGGCAACAAAGGAGCCCCCCAAAGAAATCGCACGTGCACCGACACCTAATTTCAAAAACTGGGCAGCAGTGGTCCCCACACGGGTGATTGTTCCTTCATCAATGGCGGCAGGATCATCTTGTGCGTAGACAAGAGAATGGGGAAATACACCCATACATACAATCAAAAATGTAATGAATTGGCGCATGGATTTACTTGATGACGGCGAATTTACCTATGAAAGATCCATCAGGGCTGTCAACATGAAAGATGTACAATCCGTAGGCTAAATTCATGTTATCCTTAGTTCGCATGTCCCAGAACAGTTTTCCATTATCAAGGGTACTGTCGTGATAGAGTGTCTCAACAAGCTCACCAGCCAGTGTATAAATGCGGATGGTACATTGCTGTGGAACATTGGCAAAATAAAGTCGCCTCTCTCCTCGTTGCGAACGTGAAACTGGATTACGAGGTTCAAAAACAGACGTAGCCACATAGGGATTGGGGACGACATAAATATCTTCCAATTCTTGGGTAGCCAAAACCTCGTCGGTTGCAGCCGCTACAGTCCGAAATAAAAACTGGTCACTGTCTGCAAACGGTTTTCTTGTAGCCAGAAAGAGAACATCTCCACTGCCTGGCACTGTTCCATCATCATCCAGTCGTACCTCCCAAGTAGCGGTTAATTCTCCGTCAATCTGTTCAAGGAAAATGATTCGCTCATTGACATTCCATTGTCCATTGCGGTTGACATCAGGCACGAACACATCAATCGGAAGATTGGCTTGGGTAACATTGAAGACCTCAAATGGAACTGGAATATTGTTGCTGAATCCCGTTCCAACCGGAGCATCAGAAAATCGAATTTCGTAATCATTCGGTTGAATGATGCGACCAGGACCAGTACTTGCAATTCTGAACTGGAAGGGGATGTCGGAAGAGTTTCCTACCCAACCCGATGCTTCTACATCAAATTCCAATGGATCGTCAAGGACAAATACATGAAGACCTTCAAACACGATATTCGCTTCTTCTCCGTCTAAAAACTTGCTCTGATATAAAGGAGCATATTGAAAGGAGGCTTGAAGCTCCTCCCCACTTCCAACGCCTGCGTCTCCAAACACATTAATCGTGCCCACGCGTCCATTCACAGAAAACTCTTTCTCTCGCTCCAATGAACGTCCACTGGAGGTTTGAACCTGAACAGAGTTTTCAATAATATTAGTATACCCCGTGGTCTGGCTCTTACCGGGTGCAGCCACAATGTTTACTACCACTGGCCCCTCATTGATGATCGAGTAGGATACTTCATCATCAAACTCATCAAATTCTACCCTGTAGGCTTGATCATCCCGAACCGCCATTTCGTCAACCACATTGATGACAATATTCCCCGTCGCATGTCCAGAATTATGAGTCAACCCAGAAGGATCCAGAGCAGATGCAGAAACATATCCAGCTACTCTTGGGCCTGGGACAACAGCAACCGTGTTGACATCAAAAATATATCGATCCGTCGTCGGATCGTAGGTAATGGTTTTGCTTGTTTCGCTGGGAGGGATCCCTTGGGTCAATCCATCTTCACCATCACCGGCATATCCTCGGTCATAGGCAGCAACAGTATAGTAGTAGGTTTGACCATTGACGACATTGTTGGAATCAACAAACGTATGAAACAAACCAGTATCATCTCCAAGATCATAAGAAACCCCACGTCCTGGGAATGGAATAGGACTTGGTCCACTGAGCCCATTGGCTAAATCAAATCGTGCATCAACCCCCAAGGCGGTCTTCAAAGGTGCAAACAAGAAATTACTTCCATTAATATCAGTAATCGTTTGCTGATCTGAAAATTCATGATCAGTAGACCGATAGATCACATAACCTTCAAAATCTTTCTCGCGAGTCAGAGGGTCAACCGATGTTTCGGCGATATCATCCCAGTAAAGCGTGACTCGCTTATCACCTGCAGCAGCTCTCAATGTTGGTTTTCTTGGAGGTTTTGCAAAAACATATCCGACATCGTAGATCTGCTGAGATATATTAGCATTGAGTCTTAAATCCTGACGATTCTGTCCGACAATGAGTGCAATGGAAAATCGTTTTGTATCACCCGCTTTGAGTCGAAACGAACCTGATCCATACAAAAATACATAGTCTCCTGGTGAGGTGGGCACCACATCAAATCTACCGGGCTCCACAAAACTCCATACACGTTCATCGTTGCTGACTCGATTGCCTGCAAACGGAGGGGAAGCAAATGAAGTGAGTCCAAACTGATCACTCTCATCAATATCGGTAAACTCAAAATTGGGCTCACCAGGCTTGGTGATATCAAACTGATCACCAACGGTAGGTACTCCATCACCCTCACCCTGATCACCAGTGCCGGGGATACCATCTACACCAACATCATCGGTTTCGGGGTCCCAATCTCCGTCGTTGTCTATCCCATCCGTCCATGATTCATCAATGTAGCCGTCATCATCATTATCAATACCATCATCATCAACCCCAGGGCTCTCCAGAAATTTATATCCAAAATATCCAGGTACGCGCCCCGCTATATCACTACGACCATCATCATCCCATGCAAAAACCATATTGAGTTTTTCATCATAGAATGCCCAATCATCTGGCCAGTCATTGGGTCCACCGACATGAGGATCACCCCACATTCCAAAAATGACTTTGTCAAGATCTTTCTCACTTTTATTGGTAATCTTATAGATCAGAAAAATGACATCCTCAGCAAGAGGGTTTGCCCATTGATAGAGGCGTACCTCAACTTCAAGTCCTAAGCCTCGCTTCGTGCTATCGCTCGGAAAAGGCCAGTAACTGAACTCACTGTTGTTATAGTCATTCATAAAGTAGAGCGTCTCTTTATCCGCATTGGACGCTCCCTGTTGCAGTGCACCAGGCCATAGATACCGCTCTAAGGCATCGTTATACCAATCATCGGGCCAGGAATCTGGCTTTCCATCAAGATCATTATCAGCATCATCATTGGTAGGAATTTTGGTTGAAAAAGGGTTGACAACTTGGATTCCACCAAAATTTCCAACAGGCTCTGCACATGAAATGGGTTGCCACCCCCAAAAGGAGGAACCATCTGGAGAGACTTCACCCCCATTGGATACTAATCCATCAGAAACGATACGCATGACATAGACCTGATCCCCATTTTCATCAAGGACGGGTGAACCATTATCATCAAGCAGTGGAACACTTTGTGGATCACGTGCACGCCCATCTTCACGGTAGGTATCAACCACTTCGGCGGCAACCAGTGGGCCAAATTCATATCCGTATCCTAATCCATTCCATACAATATCGGTAATAGTATTTCCGGGTGCAGAGATGGATCCAAAATTAAAGATCTGAGTGGTGATTCGATTGCCGTTGAGAATCGCATCTCTACGATTGGTCAAACCTTCCTCGCAATCTAGGTGGGGTCCTTTACGAAAAGGGATCTGTCCCAGATTGTTCAGCCAATCGGTGACTTCGTGTTGGTCCCATCCTCGCTGACGCTCAATAGTATACTGTTGAGCACTCACCTGACCAAATGCCAGAAATGAACAGAGAAGGAAAAGATGAGAACGTTTCATTAAAACGACACGGTCATGCCTATGCGTACCAGACGGGGGGATGAGTACCAGTGTGGACGAGTATCATACTCTTCAAGGGTATGAATCCCTGGAAGTCCATAGTTTGGTTCCCATGTAGCATGGACATTGCGCTGACCAGACAGAGAATAGGTGGCACGTCCAGTATCATTAAAGACGAAGTTTTCGTTGAGGCGATCCAAGAGATTGAAGACCTTCACAAAAGCACGCACGGGCACATTCATTACATTAAATTGTCTGAACAGGTGTGCATTCAGGTTCAGCTTGGCAGGTCTACGACCACTACGCGTTGGCAGATCCACATTCTGATCCAGAATAAATGGAGAATACGGATATCCAGTTGAAAACTGACCGTCAAAGGAAAGCCCAAACTTTCGAGATCGAGATAGGGTCACCGTGGTGGAGATGACATGACGCTGGTCAAACGTGAGAGGAACAACTTCAAGTTCATTCTCACGTCCAGAGAGTCGATTGAAGAAAAATCGGTTCGCATCATCATCACTTCCCTCTGCAATTTGGAATGTATAATCTATCGTAGCTGCTAGAAACCCATCTTTTGCCCGACGCTTAGTGAGCGAAACCGTAAGCCCCGTCACATTCGCATAGGCTTTGTTCAGATAGATATTGTACAAATCCTCTCCTGCAATCGTGGAGTGTCGGACCAGCTGTAATGCCATATAATCTCGGATATTCTTGAAGTACCCCGTCACATGAACGGCCAGCATTTCACCAATCTGTTGTTGGACACCAAATTCGTACTGCACCGTTCTCTCTGGTCTGAGATTGGTATTGCCAAATGTAGGAATGCTCCCTTTGGGGAATTCAAATTCTGGATTCAGATACAGGTTTCGAAGGGAAGGCATCTGTGCAAAATGTCCATAAGAAAAATGGATAATTCCACGCTCGGTGATCGGAAACGATACACCAATACGAGGCAAAAACAGATTTTTCGTAGATGCCTGCTCCAAGTCTCCCTGTGGGTCAAACAGGTCGGGGATATACGTTCCTCTTGGGTCAAATCGTTCAAATCGAAGACCCGCATTGATAATGAAATTATCAAATTCCAACTTGTCTTGTGCATACGCACTCAATTCAAGGACTCTCTGGTCCTGATATTGATCATGAGACGGGTTATCAACGGACTCTACTGTTGGCTCTAAATACCGATTCCCATCATAAAGTACAACAAAGTTCTGTCGACTCAGGTTGTGCTGTTGAACATCCACGCCAACCTTCACTTCGTGAGTGATCCCAAACTGCCTTGTGAAATCTGCTTTCCCCCGGAGTGACTGAGAATCCTCATAGATGTGAAACTTCTGATTACCCCCGAATAAATAATTGTTCCCAGGAAAACCTGTGATATTCCCTCCACCCGTTCCTCCAACATCCCTCACATAGCGGGGGTCAAGAGGATCTTCATAGAGAAAATTTTCATAGGCTGCTGAGGCATAAGAAAGTTTTACCGTATAGAATGACCGTGTTGACAGGGTATGGGTAAAATGCAGACTATGGTTCTGGTTATTACGCCGATTGCTGGCGACTCCATCGGGATTATATCGATAGTTAAAACTGAATCCTTGTCTTTCCGAATTATCCACCAAATAGGAGTATTCTAGTTGAGTTTTACCCGACAAGCGTGCCGATATCTTGGACAGCACATTGAAGCGTTGATTCGGATTCATTCCTACCCGTTCATTGGGTAATTCAAGCCCAAGTCCGCCGACCTCCGATCCATCAGGAAGTGTGATGGTACTATCGGCGTAGTCCCACCAAGGAATGCCATGCATTTCGTAATACCACGGATTGCTATTAAAATTCGCAGAATCACTCGGCAGGTGTTGTCGAATTCCATACAGATAACCATCATTATTATCATAACGCCCCGAAACCAAAAATCGTAATCGATTGCCGAAGGGCAATGGACCACTGAGTGAGCCCTCCAGTGTGGTAGAGTTGAGATTCACTCCTTCGGGTAGAAAAAACAGATCTTTATTGGATGTTAGATAGTCCCCCGCGTAGGCGGTTACCGATCCTTCAAATTGTTCGCCTCCTTCTTTGGTCACTAAGTTCACTACGGCCGACATGGCTTTCCCATACTCGGCATTGAACGCACCAGAGATGATGGTCAATTCTTCAATGGCATCAATAGCAACTTGGGTATTGATTCCGTTGGTGGAAAAAGGGTTGCTGACTGCGAGTCCATCTACAAGATAGGAAATCTCATTCTGACGGCCTCCGCGCACATGAAGTTCACCAAAGGCACCTGTCGTAACCCCAGCAGTCGTAGCAATGACACCGAAGATACTCTCTACTGGTAAGGCTTCAATCTCTTCGGCAATGATTGATTTTTTTGAAGCGGTGAGGTCTTTCTGAACGAGAGGTCGTTCGGCTTGAACGATCATCTCTTCCCCTTCAATGATGGTTTGATTGAGTTCTACATCAATGCGGGTGGTCTGACCACTGGTCACTTGAATATCGGTGATCCGTTGGCCTTGATAGCCAATGTATGAAAACACCAGCGTATACGATCCAGGTCTGAGATTCAAAAGTACGTAATTGCCATCTATATCTGTGGTTGTCCCCGTTCCAGTGCCTTCAACTAGAATGGCAACTCCAATCAACTCATCACCATTGCTTGCATCTTCTATATGCCCTGCTATTTTCCCTTGCCCCACAACTGGTAGACTCCAAAACAGCATGGGAAGACATAGTAAACCGAAAAGTTTTCGCAACATAGCAAGAAACTTAGAATAGGGTTTTCTTTTGGAAAGCGGATTATATGGACAGCTGAAAGAAGCAAGCTCTTCCAGCTGTCCATATTTGATTTACTTGACAAGAACCATGCGTCTTGCCTGTCTGAACTGCCCCCATTCCAGAGTATAGATATACTGTCCACTAGCAACGATACCGCCAGCATCATTCTGTCCATTCCATGTGACAGAGTGAGTACCAGAAACATAGGCCTCATTGTTTATGAGAGTTCGTACAAGTCGTCCAGTCATATCATAAATTCGAACACTCACTCGCTTGTCTAGGGGAAGTGTGAATGAGAAGGTCGTAGACGGATTGAATGGATTCGGATAGTTTGAATGAAGTTCAAAATCCGTAGGCACAATGATTCTCTCGTCCGAGATACGAGTAGTGAGTCCATCCGCAGAAAGTACCCGCAAGAATGCTCGATTTGGATTAGCAGCCCTTGAAACAGTGGTACGTGTGTAGGTGGAATCTGCTGGATTCCATACTTCATTGTACTCAAATACACTATCAGGAACAGCCTGGAAAGTCATGGCTACTTCATTAAAGTTATCTCCATCTACATCCCCAAGATACGCAAACTGATGAGCTGCACCGCCGGCACCTTCTAAGTAAGTTGAAGCCACTCCTGCACTATCAGTCCGATTGACTTTGGTGAAGGGAATTTCGGAAGGTATCGGAAATTCAACATAGCGAATCCTGTAGCTTCCTGGATCTTCAACACCATTACCATAGAAATTATTGTAGTCAACAATGGTCACCCACCGTGGTGGTCTACCAGCCTCCCAATCGGCAGAAGAGTAACCTGGTCCGGTACCTATGAGTTCAGGGGTACCATCGTTATCAATATCTCCTGAAGTAATTCCCAACGACGAGAAAGCCCTGATAAGAGGAAAAACAACATTTTCTTGCCGAATTTCCAGAGGATTCTCACCATCCTCGTAATTCAAAAGTCCCAGAAGTCCTCTGTTAGGGAAAACTGAACTAAATCGTCCAGCTGGACAATAGACTTCATCATCACCATTTTTATCTATATCAACGGCAGTACATCCAAATAATGCAACTTCATCAACATCAGATGCCCGAAGGGACGCAAATTCACTATCCGAAGATGGACTTGCATACGTGTCAGCTCCAGTTACATCCACAACTGAAAAGTTAAGATTGTTCCAAGATGTTAAGACCAACTCATGCGTTCCATCTCCATCCAGATCCGCTGGCAGGATTCCGTAGGGGCTACCCCCTCCGCGGTTGATGTCATCGACTGCATCAGGTCGGCTGGTAAATCTAGCCTCCTGAGTAAATGTAGTAAACGCTTCCCCTAATCCAGTAGCTGTAACCACATACCAACTATCAAAGATGTTATTGGCACCGTTATTTGCAAAAAGTAATTCATTAACGTCATCTCCATCCACATCCGCAATGATCATCCGCTCTGTGCGAAATCTGTCTGGAAGTTCACCCTCTCCACCAAAATCCCACAAACCTATTTCCAGAGTATTAAAGCTATTGTCCCCATTGGCTTCCAAAGCACCAAGTCTGGGCCCAGGGATCAATGCACGTGCTGGACTGTCGTCTGCCAGTCCATGACCGACGAACAGATAGACCTCTCCAAACTCATCACCATCTAAGTTGCCAGCACCTACACCACGAGCGTTATTGTCAGTTCCAAGGGAATCATCTAAAGTAGGTGAGGAGTAAATGAGTTCCCACATATCCACACCAACACTTTCAATGACATGTAAACGGCCACCACCAGTATAATCGGAAATCACGACTTCCATTTTACCATCATTATCAAGATCTACAGGACCCGCAATGCTTCGTGCTCCAGCCTGCAGACCTGGCGTATATGCTGGCGAACCCATAAAGGTAAGAATTGTACCCACAGGTTCATCTTGGCTTGGCATCCAAGCAAAATCAACTTTACCCTTTTCAGGAGCCTGAATCGTCTGAGCAGATAGAGGAGCTACCAGAAAAAGGAAAGCTGTCAAAAATAAAAAAGTAATTCTATGCATTTGAAAAAGCGTTAGTGATGAATAATCTTAAGAAAAGAGAAAAGCACTCTTATCTTAACGAATAATTGTAAATATAGAACATTTTGACATTAAAAATATAGTGGCTCACAAAAATGATCATTGCATTCGTAGATGAACCTATATATTCAATCGTTCAATTGCTCACAATGAAAAAGGAATGAGTCAATTATGGCAAGAAGCTTCTATATTATCATTTCGTTGAACACCAAAATCTGAAACGTACACACTAAAATTTCAGACTTAAAAATTGATGAATTTCTGGATGCAGATGGATGAATCTATACTTAGATATCGCAGAAATTTTTCGTTCATCTTATAGAACAGAGTATGAGCAGATTGAATCTATATCAACGTTGCATCCAAGAAGCGTGGCTTTTATGAACATTAGTTCAGTAGAGGTGAAAACAATTTCACAAACTGTGATGAAAAAAGGATCCAATCATGTGATTCATTCCACATCAAAGAGAGTGATCTGGTGAAGGAAGTAGATACTTCACCAGATCACAATCCACTACTTGACAAGAACCATTCGTCGTGCATGTCGAAATTGTCCCCACTCCAACGTATAGATGTACTGACCGCTAGCGACTTGTGTACCAGCATCTGATAGACTATCCCAGATGACAGAGTGAGTTCCCTGTGAATAGAATTCATCGTTGATGAGGGTGCGAATCAATCGCCCATTCATATCATAAATCCTGACGCTTACTCGCTTATCCAGTGGTAAGGTAAAAGAAAAACTGGTTGATGGATTGAATGGATTGGGATAGTTAGAATGTAACTCGAAATCCGTAGGGATAATCACCCTATCGTTAGAAATACTCGTAGAGATCCCATCACTTGAAAGAACCTTCATGAAGACTCTATTGGGATTGGGAGTTCTAGATTCTACGGTTCTAAAGTACTTCGTAGAATCAGCGTTGTATACCTCATTGTACACATAGATGCTATCAGGAATGCCAGAAAGAGACATTGCGACTTCCCGATTACCATCATTATCTATGTCACCAAGGAATACAAATTTTCCCGCGTGAACACCTCTCGCATCAATCCCATCATCTCTGTAGGTTGTCGCATAATATGTTGATTTTACACCAGCACTATCGCGATTTACGGTATCAAAGATCATTTCAGTAGGCACTGGAAATTCAACATCCCGTACCATGTAGCTATCCGAATCCTCTACATCACCACTACCATTATAATCTACAATTCGTACCCATTTAGGTGGAGAACCAGCGGCAAAATCTTCAGGGGTGTATGGATCTCCAGATCCAATCAATTCCATTTTTCCGTCACCATCAATATCACCGTGGATCAGTCCAAAATACTGAAACTCTCTGCTACTCGGAAATCCAGAAATTGAATAGGACACATTTTCCTCAGTAATTTCCAATGGGTTTTCACCATCTTCATAATTAATGACTGCAATACTGAACTGCCATGAAGGGCAATACACCTCATCATCCCCATCGTTATTCATATCAACTGCGGTACATCCAAAGTATGCAACATCATCAAATTCTGATGCCTGATAAAATATGTTCTCTCCTGAGGGGCTCTCGTACATATTGGGACCAGTCACATCCACATTCGTGAAATTCAAATTATTCCAACTTGTCATAGCCAGCTCAAAAGTACCATCACCGTCAAAATCAGCTGGCACAATCCCAAATGGGCTTCCTCCCCCACGAGCAACTGGATCAACTGTATCTGATAATGTAGTCCATCTAGCTTCCAAAGTAAATGAACTAAGAGCAGTTCCTAAATCCGAGGCGGTCACAACATACCAACTATCGTAGATAGGATCTGAACCGTTATTACCAAAAAGTAGCTCTTCAATCCCATCTCCATCTACATCAGCTGTTGTAATTTGTTCGGTCAGAAATCTATCTGGAACAGACCCGTCAAAATCCCAAAGATCTGGTAGCCTATTAAAGGTATTATCACCAGTAGCTTCTAATACGGAAAGCCTTGGGCCTGGGATCAGTTCTTTTATTTCTTCATCCTTAATATCATACCCCAGAAAAACATAGATTTCTTGAAAATTATCCCCATCCAAATCTCCAAAGCCAACGCCACGTGCATTACTTGTGGTTCCAGAGGCTGGATTCAAGGTTGGCGAGGAATAGATCAGTTCCCAAGTATCCGCACCCGCACTTTCAAGAACATGGACACGCCCTCCACCAGAGTAATCAGTAAGAATGACCTCATGTTTGCCATCATTATCCAAGTCAGCCGGCCCAGCTATACTTGGAGCACCTCTTTGAAAACCCAGTGCATATGCAGGAATATCCTCTTCTTCATTAGAAAACGCCTCCGTTGTACTGGGAGTCCACTCAAAAACCACTTTTTGAGCGATGGAAGATTCAGTTGCAAAAAGAAAAGCAACAAATAAAAGGTAGTAGAAATACTTGTGCATGTGAGTAAGATGATTGAACGGATAGTAAAAAAGAAACAGTGGTTTGCCTAATACACTCAAATATACAAAAAGTTGAACAAATAATCTGAGGCTTTTGCAAAACCTCAGGGTTTCAGCAGAAATATTGCCATAGAGCACCCTTGGTGCATCTTTTAGAATTGGCAGGTAGGTTTTGCAAACGGCTCATCTTTTATGAATATTGTTCAAAATTTTTGGTTAACAATAAAATTTCATTCAAGACTAAGAACACTAATCCAGTGACTATTCGTTGGGAACGATTTGAAAAGTCATTGACAATTTCATAAATTTCATCTTAATCCTTCATTAATGGTTCATTTTTTCTCAACTCAATGAGTATCATGTTAAAAACAAGTGTTATAGGCAGCTATGCTATTCCATCTTGGCTGATCACCTCCCAAGACGCGATGAGTCGCGGAGAGTATGGGCCTGAAGATATCAGAGAAACGCTTGATGACGCTGTGGATCTCGCTATCCGAGACCAAGAAGAAGCAGGGATTGATATTCTCACCGATGGCGAAATGCGCCGTTTTGGTTTCTTTACGGCCGGGTTTTATGATCGTCTGCATGGATTAACTGCTACCGAACCGCTTAGAAAACTCGGACCCGGTGGACACGACCAGCGTGAGAGGTATATGGCAGATGAACCTTTCTTTGCTCCTGATGGGCTTGGAATTGTAGATGAGTTCTTGTATGCACAGTCACGTACCAAACATGCTCTTAAAGTGACCTGCCCTGGTCCTTATACGCTTGCAGGTCGAATTCAAACTGGCAAGATCTACAAGGACCGTATGGAAGTGGCTACCCAATTTGCTAAAATCATCAACGAGGAACTGAAAGCAGTAGTTAAGTCAGGTGCACAGTTTATCCAACTGGATGAACCTTCGGCGGCCGTACATAAAGATTCACCCCGTCAATATGTTGAGTTATTTAACCAATCCGTTGATAGAGTCAATGCTGAAATTAGTTTGCACTTATGTTTTGGGAATTATTTAGGCCGCCCTGTCGCCCACCGCACCTATACACCTCTTTTCCCACAAATACTTGACGTTGATGCTCATGAAATACATCTTGAATTTGCCAACAGAGAAATGGCTGAATTGGAATTAGCAACCCATATTGCAGATAGTGGACGAGTGGTCGCCGCAGGCATCATTGATGTCAAAAACTATTTTATTGAGACCCCTGAAATTGTTGCAGATCGAATTCGACAGATCCTAAAGTATGTCCCGGCAGATCAACTGGTACTTTCACCTGACTGCGGTTTTAGTGAAACAGCACGATGGGCCGCACGCACAAAACTAAAAGCCCTGGTTGATGGAACGAATATCGTCAAGTCTGAATTAAGAATTTGAGTCAACTACACGATTCAGTCTTATGGATGGATTCTTTTTCAATATGATCTAAATCCCGCTATATCAATGACCGATCAAAAGATCCATACCCAACCAATCCTTCTCAGTAGTCTTTATGATTGTCAAACAATAGTAACCGCATCTAGAATTGGAGATTTTATCGGATTGAATCAATTAATTGACGAAATAATCAATAAAAATTGGAGTTGAAAAGGTACATACATCAAGAATTCGTCTTGATCACTATACCTTAGATTTATAGACACAATGGACACAGCTGTACTGTTATGTTATCGTTGGTACTCCTTGAATTGTAGCGGCTATTCATCAATTCAGTAATTTAAGAAAAAAAATGATTGGAGGTAGAATGATCTTGCAACCATTGAAGTATTTGACCTCCTTTACTTTGCATAACATTACGGCTTTGCTTATCTATAATTTTCAGATGAAAAATTGAAGAAACTAATTTCAGAGGTATCTCCATCGAATTCACTGTCATTCAAGGAGTGTTAATTGAGGTTTCTTTGACCAACATAACTCCCGCTCCCTCCGAAATGAACAAAGCTCGCTCAAACATTCTTAAAAATTTCATTCCTACCAAGATAGGACCGGAAGTCCATGATAAAAGTGCGGTTCCCGTTTTTGTTTCTTCGCCTACTGTAACATCTGCTGATGCTGTTAGCATTTTTATCTGAGATTCATCAGCCAAGGTTCCAAATTGTATGCCTTAAAGTGGAAGGGACAAACGGATCCCCACATCCATGGGCAACTTAATAAATCCAGAGAATCCTGAGGTCTAATGAAAAGCGGGCGCGTATCTTGTGCCTTAACTATCACATTTCATCA
>JAPOUL010000019.1 GCA_026708685.1 Bacteroidota bacterium | reverse complement strand
AAACGCCCACAAAAGGAAGAGTCAGATATGTAGAAAAACTGCTCTAAATAGCACTCTAAGCGGGAATCCTTGAAAAAAAGGAACAGAAAAGTTGCGGAAAAAATCCACTACAATTTACAAACTTGCGTATAAGAGATTTGCTTGATCGGGTGCATTTCCTGTCATGTGCAATTGAGAGTAGGAGCGTTTGGAAATTCACCAAACCATGATTTTTCTTGTTACATTTTATCTATCCATTCGTAAAATCTCTGTATTCTCCTACTTTGTTGTATGCTTGGATCTTTTTGGACGCTTGCAAATGTATTGAGCATTGTCCGTGTGCCACTTTCGGTTGGTGCTGCCATCCTCATTATTTCTGATGCTTCCGTTGTATGGAGTTTGGGGATAATTCTCATTGCTGCACTAACGGATGTACTGGATGGATTCATAGCCCGCTCCACGAATACTGTTTCTGGATGGGGGAAAATTTTAGATCCTGCTGCTGACAAACTCTCCATCGCAATTCTTGGGGTTGTATTTGTGTTGAAAAATCTCTTACCGTTATGGTTTGTAGGAGTTGTATTGTTACGTGATCTGCTCATCCTAACTGGGGGCGTTTTTTTAGGCCGTCGTACAGGACAGATTCATATGAGTAATATCACTGGTAAATTAGCAGTCATTGCTCTATCTATTACGTTCGTACTTGGACTCTTGAGGGCTGATCAAAGTGTTATGGATATATCTTTATGGACAACCGTTGGATTTCTTGGACTCTCCTTCGTGGTCTATGCAACTCGCCTCTTCAATTTGCGTCATCTACCCCCCCCCCACTGATGAAATTGTTTAAACGATCTAATAAACAAGAGCAACAGCGACTTGAATCTGGGCTGGAAAAGACCCGCCAAGGTATGTTTGGTAAGATTGGTCGCCTCATTAAAGGAAAGCGTAAAGTTGATGATGTTGTTCTTGATGGAATTGAAGAAGCACTCGTGACAAGTGATGTCGGTATCAAAACGACTTTAGAGATTGTAGGGCACATTCAAAAACGTGCTGCACGAGACTTGTACACATCCTCGGAAGAGTTACAGCAACTCATCCATGATGAGATTGCGGGGCTCATGGAAAAAAATCTCCCCGAGCTCCCATCAGATTTTGATGCACCATTCAACCATTCCCCTCATGTCATCATGGTTGTGGGAGTCAACGGTGTTGGAAAAACCACAACCATTGGCAAACTTGCATGGCGGTATTCCCAGGCTGGACGCAGTGTTCTTATCGGGGCAGGCGATACCTTTCGGGCCGCGGCAATTGAACAACTTGAAGTTTGGGCACAACGAGCTGAGGTAGAGATGATTAAACAGAAACATGGGGCTGATCCAGCTGCGGTTGCATATGATACCGTTGAATCTGCAATCAGACGCTCAACAGACATAGCCATCATTGATACTGCTGGCCGTCTCCATACAAAAACTGGACTGATGGATGAACTGGCAAAGATGAAACGAGTCATGGGAAAGAAACTCCCAGAAGCACCCCATGAAGTATTGCTGGTGCTTGATGCAACAATTGGTCAAAATGCACTACGACAAGCCCACGAATTTACCCAGAGCGTAGACATCACTGGACTCATTGTCACAAAGCTGGATGGCTCTGCGAAAGGTGGAGTGATCATTGGAATCTCTAATGAATTTAAAATTCCCGTGAAATACATAGGCGTTGGTGAGCAAATTGATGATCTTCAGGTCTTTGATAGTCACCGATTTGTCGAGGCCCTATCGGTCATGGGAACCTGACATCAGAGTTCCACATTCCAAAGTTCGTATGGTAGGTGGTAGTCAAGTTTGAAGATTTCCTTCGTTGATATGACCTTCATCTTCTATCTTGAGAGTCTCAGAAATTGCCATATCCATAATGCATCATCCACTCGCTTCATTTAATCTTATTCTAATTCCTGTGATATGCGACTGATCTTTATGGGAACACCTGAATTTGCCGTTCCATCATTAGAGGCTTTGGTAGAAAGTGGATTCCCTCCTGTGGCCGTAGTGACTGGGCCCGACCGACCAAGAGGGCGAGGACAAAAATTACAGCCTACAGCTGTTAAAACGGCGGCGCTCCGCCTAGGAATTGATCCAATCCTTCAACCAAGTTCAGTGAAAGATCCGTGCTTCGCTACTCAACTACAGGCACTTAACATAGATCTCCAAGTGGTCGTTGCATTTCGCATCCTACCCCCCGAGGTGTTTTCATTAGCAACATTGGGAGCGTTTAATCTCCACGCTTCTTTATTGCCAGAATTTCGAGGAGCGGCCCCCATTAACTGGGCACTCATCAATGGAGCAACAAAAACAGGGGTGACGACCTTTTTCCTCAAAGACAAAGTGGATACAGGTAATATCCTCCTCCAATGGCCAACATCAATTCTTCCAAATGACACCGCTGGAATCCTACATGATCGTCTTGCAAAACTTGGGGCTCAAGCGGTGGTGGAAACCACTCAACGAATCTGTGAAGGCCGAGCGATCGAGCGGATGCAGGATCATTCCCTCGCAACCAAGGCCCCGAAAATCTTCCGTGAAGACTGTCAGATCCCATGGACACGGTCTGCCGAAGAAGTACATAACCACTGCCGTGGACTCTCTCCTTACCCAGGGGCTTGGACGACATGGAAGTCAAAAGTATTAAAGTGTTTAGGCACGAAGATTGCAGAAGGAAGTGGAAAACCTGGTACCATTTTACACGCACAGGGGACGCTCATCGTTGCTTGCCAAACCGGTGCTGTTGAAATCACACACCTACAGGCTCCAAACCAGCGAGTCCTACCCAGTAAAGATTTTCTCAACGGACATCCCCTGCCTGCGGGGGAAAGCTTGTTTGAAACCTGATGAAAGAAAGCGCGTTTACCCGCCGTTGTTACGTTTTTTCTGACTGATGACCAACTTTGATCTTGCTGAGGTAAGTGAACGGATTCGCATTGAAAGCGCATTCGTGGACGACCTGTGTTCTGAAATTAGTCGTGTCATCGTAGGACAAAACTATATGGTTCAACGCCTCATGATTGGGTTGCTAGCTTCCGGTCATGTCTTACTTGAAGGGGTTCCAGGTCTAGCCAAAACACTCACGGTCAGCTCTCTTGCCCAAGCCATTGGGGGGCGGTTTCAGCGAATCCAGTTCACCCCTGATTTGCTGCCTGCTGATCTCTTGGGAACTTTGATCTACAATCAGCAGACGGGTGATTTTTCCATCAAGAAAGGTCCACTGTTTTCCAATATTGTTCTTGCTGACGAAGTCAACCGCTCTCCTGCAAAAGTTCAGAGTGCCCTTCTTGAAAGCATGCAGGAACGTCAGATCACTATCGGGGAAACGACCTTTCCATTGGAAGAACCCTTTCTTGTTCTTGCAACGCAGAACCCGATTGAACAGGAGGGAACGTACCCACTGCCCGAAGCACAGGTGGATCGATTCATGCTGAAAATCAAGGTCAAATACCCTTCTCATGAAGAGGAAATGGAAATCATGCGGCGCATGGCACGAACGGGGCCGCAGAAAGAAATCCAACAGATCATTGATCCTAAGACCATCCTTTCTGCACGTCTGGTCCTCAATGAACTCTACATGGACGAGCGCGTTGAGAAGTATATTGTGGATCTAGTCATTGCCACTCGTCAACCCGATGCATTCAATCTGTCTGAACTGACTCCCATGATTGACTATGGAGCTTCCCCACGAGCGACGATTAATCTTAATCTTGCCGCCCGTGCCCATGCGTTTTTGCACCATCGTGCATATGTGACTCCAGAAGATGTCCGATCGATTAGTATGGATGTCCTTCGCCACCGCGTGACTGTTACCTATGAAGCCGAAGCGGAGGAGATGCAGCCGGAAACCATTGTTCAGAAAATTCTTGATACCATTGAAGTACCCTAGTCTACCCATTACCATTCTCCACATTTCTATTTTGTTCACACCCAGTGTGAATAATTTGTGAATTTCGCAATGATTTTGTATATTAGTAGGTTGAAATAGCAGTTCCTCTGTGAGTTGGAGATTTTTTCTGCATTCCTGTAATGATTTTTAGAAAATACAAGACTGACCCATTCACGCTTGAGCGCGTGCCTGTGCCACTGGGCTTTTTCAAGCCGTGGCTATTGGTCCTCTCTGCACTTGTGATCATTGTCACTGGATGGCTGACTCTTGACCTCTTATCCATTTCTCCCCAGGAGCAGATCCTGATTGCAGAGAACCAACTGCTACAGGAAGAAATTATGGATTCTTACAACCGTGTCACCAACCTTGCCGAGCAAATTGATGACTTGGCCGAGACAGATCAGGAACTGTATCGGCTGATCCTTCAAACGGACACGATTCCAAGTGATGTTCGTCAGTTGGGGGTTGGGGGAACAGATCCTTATGGTTATTTTGACGGATTCAGTCAATCTACAGCGTCACTGTTGCGTAATCATGTTGAACTTCTTGATGAACTTGAACGAAAGGTTGCATTGCAGAAATCTAGCTATCAGGTCTTGATGCCACTCGGCGTAAAAAAGAGACGGCAATTGGCACAGCTACCCACCATTCAGCCAACCATCGGTACCTTATCTTCCACTTATGGATCTCGGTTACATCCGATTCTTCATTACCGTAGAATGCACACAGGTGTTGATATTTCCGTCCCCAATGACTCGCCTGTATACGCCACAGGTGGAGGAACCATAGAGCTGATTGATTATGATTCTGGATATGGTAATTACATTGTGATTGACCATCCTGCAGTTGGATACAAGACGCTTTATGGACATCTCAACTCGGTCATGCCTCGTCTCAATGTGGGCGACGAGGTGGTTCGTGGACAACAGATCGCCCTGAGTGGTAATACCGGGTTAAGTACTGCTCCTCATGTTCACTATGAAGTGCGCGATCATAAGTATAACCCTTTGGATCCAATCAACTTCTTCGGTGTAAGCATGACCCCTGAGGAATATCGTGATTTTCTTGATCATGCTAAAAATTATGCTCATCTTCCATCGCTTGACTAAACTTCTCACTTCCCTGTTTCTTATATTGCATTGAAGTTTTGACAACAACTACTCTCACCGATCATCAGCACATGACATTTTAATGGGATACTGGACACTTGAACTTGCCTCTTATCTTGAAGACGCACCTTGGCCTGCGACACGTGACGAGCTCATTGATTACGCTGAGCGAACTGGTGCCCCTTTTGAAGTGATTGAAAACCTCCGTGAGTTGGAAGAAGAAGAGGACCCCTACGAAAGCATGGATGAAGTCTGGCCTGACTACCCCACCGCTGACGACGATTTTTACTACGAGGACGAGTAGGTGGCTCTCTTCGTTCATACTGATTAGCGTTTTTCATTCAGTTGACACAGTTGCTCAGCCCACCGTTGATTCTCTTCTCGTTGATGAGATCCAATTCGTAGGGACCTTTGATTTTTCGGATGAAATCTTGCTGAACAACATCCGTACCTCCCGAAACCGTCGTTTTTTAGGCATTCGCGGTCTTCACTGGTGGCTGTGGCTGTATCGTGTAGGTGAATCGGGCAAATTGGGATCCCGCCTGAGCAGAGCATTCATGAATGTGGGTGAACCCCCTGCTCTACTCAACCAGACCATGATCAATTCTGATCTGGAACAGCTTCGTCTCTTCTTTCAACGCGAAGGGTATCTGCAGGCAGAGATTACCTCAGATGTGGACTTAGTGGGAGATAGAGTTAAGGTACAATTCATTATCCACCAAGGCCCAGCAACCGTGGTCAGCAACGTTTCTTACACGGGAATCAGTCATCTACAAATAATCCATCGTGAAGAACTTGTAGCATCGTCACTTTTTCCTCCACTCCCAGATCAACCCCTCTTGCAGTATCAAGCTGCCCCTCAGAGATTTCGAGAAGGACTGCTAATTGAAGAGCGAAGGCGGCTTTTATCCCTGTTGCAAGATATGGGCTATGCCTCAGCCACTCGTGACTCCATTCGTGCGATAGTGACATCCACTGCTGCCGACTCGTTTTCCATTGAACTGCGGATTCGCCCAGGCCATCGCTTCCGCTTCGGTGCAGTGCACTTTGAAGTCAGTGGACCAGAGCCCTCCTCACCAGTACGCATGGACACCCTCTCTACCACTAGTGAATCACATCAACTGGTTACATACGCAATCCAGGGAGACCGTAGAATTTCAACATCCCTCCTTACCAAATCACTCAATATTGTCCCTGGCAGCTGGTATAATTGGTCTGAAATCCAAAGTACCAAGCGACGGCTGGAATCCGCTGGAATCTTTACATTTACCGATATTATTTCGCTAGATCCAGTAGATGAAATTCTTCCTCACCGAATTTTTGTTCGGACGCGTCCCCGTCATCAATTCTTGCTTTCATCGTTTCTGCGTCAAACCAATGATGCATTGGGAGATGCCGAAAATGAGCTTGGCGGAGGACTTGGCGTTACCTATGAAAATTCAAACCTGTTTGGAAGTGGAGAGGTGCTCAGTCTAAGTACTACTGGTTCTGTAGCCTCCAATATTGGCCGTAATTTTCTATCATCTACGTTACTTGAATTCTCCGCTTCGGTCAGTTTGCCCTATCTAACGTTCCCCCTACGTTCACTGGATCGTACGACCAGCATGATTCAGACGAGAACCCAATTTTCTTTCAGTTACTTGACCACTCGGCGTTCGGACCTAAACCTGATTATTCGCGGGCGTGCTGCTGCACGAATACGCTACGAGTTGCAACACAACCAGCATTTGACATCCATTATTGATCTGATGGATCTCAGTTTGAGCCAGCCGGACACGTTACGGGGATTTCAGACGAGATTCCTGAATCGCGTTCTCGGTACCGATGGAATGTCTAGGGTGATTGATCCCGTTCAGCGTGCCCAAATCCTTGAAGATTATACCCAGCCACAGATCAATAATGCCATACGGTATACCCTTCGGTCCGAGCGAGGAAATCCCCTGCGCAAAGAAAATGGGTATAGTTTTAATGCAAGTATAGAACTCGGTGGAACCCTTCCCTATTTACTGGATCGATTCGTCCTTACTCCCGGTGTTGAAGAACAAAGCCTACGACTTTTCTCATTCGTGAGCAGTGACACCCAGGCAAACTATCATCAATATATACGATTTGTGAGTAGTTATCGGAGATATTCCAAGATTGGCAGCCACACCGTATTGGCTACCAAAATTCTTGGTGGCTGGGCCCACCCTATTGGAAAGTCAACTGTTGTGCCGTTTACACACCGCTTTTACAGTGGCGGTGCTTCAAGTGTGCGGGGCTGGACTCTGCGGGAACTCGGACCGGGTGCTACAAGCTTCCGTCAATTGACGACAAATCAACGGGAAACCAATCTACTGGGCGGAGATATAAAACTGGAAGCAAGCATTGAGTTACGTCAGACCATCGTCAGAGATCGATTACAGGCAGACTGGATTCTCGCAACATTCACAGATGCTGGAAATGTATGGTTTGGACCTCGTAACCCAGGATTGGCATCAGCGACGGCCGGCCAACCTACAGGGGGATTTGTGATCCAAAATCTCTATAAGGACATAGGTGTGGGGTGGGGAATTGGACTCAGAGCTTCTTGGGCTTACCTCGTTGCACGTTTAGATGTGGCTGTCAAAGTATATGATCCTGCCAAGCCAGATGCACAATTGTTTCCGAATGGTTTGAGAAATTGGGTAGGATATCTTCGCCTTGGTCATGCCTTCTAATTCCGTAGAACATCCTCCTGCTACCCTTCGTCGTGGAGATGAGGTCACGCTCACCATCGAAAAAGTAGCTGACCGAGGAAAATGTCTTGCCTATCACAATGGACAGGTCGTCTTTGTACCTCGTACATTACCGCAAGAATCCGTACGTGCTGCCATTGTCAAAAAACGCAAAAAATTTGCTGAAGCGAAACCAATCGATATTCTTGAATCTTCTTCGGATCGCGTGGTGCCTCGCTGTACATATTTTGATCATTGTGGAGGCTGTTCTCTGCAGCATGTTCGTTATTCAAGGCAACTTGTGGATAAATACTCTCTGGTTGAAGAAGCTATGCATCATGTTGCAGATCTTTCCGATCTGAAGATCCTGGAACCCATACCTGCCCCCCACCCCTACCATTACCGCAACAAGATGGAGTTTTCATTTTCTAGGTATCGGTGGCTTACCCAGCAGGAAATTTCATCAGGGAAGAAATTTGACACTTCAATGGCTCTTGGCCTGCATCCTTCGGGTATTTTTTCCAAAGTCCTGGATCTTCATGAATGCCATCTACATAGCGAGAGAAGTCATTCGGTCGTCAATGGAATCCGCACTTTTGTGCAAGCATCTGCATGGGACATATGGGACTGGCGCAAGAACGAAGGCTTCCTGCGACATTTAGTCCTCAGAGAATCTAGGCATTCTCCTGATTTTATGGTCAATATCGTCACATCATACCATGATACCAATCGTAATGATGATCTAAAAACCTACCTGCAACAAAAGTATCCCTTTGTGACGACAGTGGTCAATACGATCAACTCAACGCCTGCACAGACTTCCTTTGGAGATCATACAGAAACCATCTACGGCACCGGCTATCTCACCGATCAAATTGGCGATATTGTATTTCAGATTGCTCCAGATGCCTTCTTTCAGACCAATACCCTGCAGGCGGAAAAACTCGTTGAAACCGTTGAACATTTGTCCAATATTACTTCAGACGATCATGTATATGATTTGTATTGTGGTACGGGAACGATTGCGCTATCGCTTGCAAAGCATGCTAGACATGTCACTGGCATTGAACTGATTGAGGTTGCTATTGACAATGCCAACCATAATGCGTCTCTCAATGGAATTGAGAACTGTACATTCATTGGCGGAGATATGCTCAAGTTGCTCCGACCCGATTTTTTTGCTGAGCATGGAAACCCCGATATTGTCATTGTTGATCCTCCCCGAGCTGGCATGCATCCAAAAGTGGCACAGCAGGTTGCCAACCTGCCTGCCCGAAAGATCGTCTATGTGAGTTGTAATGTGCAGTCTCAGGCTAAGGATCTGCTGATTCTTTCCAAAACCTACCGTCCCGTTGTTGCCCAGCCGATTGACCTGTTCCCACAGACGCATCATATTGAGAATATTGTCCTTCTTGAAAAGAGATCATGAGTAAGACTGCCTTTGTCACCGGTGGTACAGGCTTTGTTGGAAGCCACCTTGTAGAAACTTTACTGAAGCGGGGATACTCCGAAATCAGATGCCTGATACGTTCCTACCCAAAATGGCTCATGGGGATGAATATCGTCTCTATTCAAGGTACCCTCAATGATTCAAGCGTCATCAAGTCAGCACTTCAAGGAGTTGACTATGTGTATCATTTAGGTGCCTTGACACGTGCTCGGTATTGGGATGAATTCTATGATGCGAATGTGACATCAACGGCAAATTTAATTCGGCATGCGTCTTCAGCAAACGTATCTAAAGTATGTGTTGTGAGTAGCCTTGCAGTAGCAGGAGATACTGGAACTTTGATCGCTGATGAATCTACCGAGTGCCATCCGATTTCCATGTATGGTCAGAGCAAACTTGACATGGAGCTATTGCTTCAAACATTGGATCTCCCAATGGTCATTATCCGGCCTCCCGTTGTCTATGGCCCACGAGATCTAGATTTACACACGTTTTTCTCAGCCATGAAACGTGGGATTTGTGTAGTTCCAAACAATGATGCTGGTCTCTCCATGGTGTATGTAGAAGATTTAGTTCGAGGCCTTATTGATGCTACCGAGTCAGATCAAACAACTGGCCATACGTATTACGTTGGAAATAGCGATGTGACCGTCACATGGGAGGCATTACGCGAGGCAACAGAATCTGCCCTCCACAAAAAATCAACCCTGATACGCCTTCCACGCCGGTTGATCTTACCTCTGGGAATCCTAAGCGAATTGGGTGCCCGTCTATTTGGTCAGTATCCTCCGCTCAACCGCGAAAAGGCTCGCGAAATTCTCCATACTACCAAATTATGTTCCTCTGACAAGGCGTATCAAGACTTCGGATATACATCCATGGTTTCACTCTCTGATGGAATTCAAGAAACTATTCGTTGGTATCAGGAGCAGGGGTGGATAAAATAAAACAGGGGCATCCGTTTTTTTTATCAAATTTAACTATTCAGCATAACCAGCACTAAACATTATTAGCCATATGGATTTGATTTTGTTTCATCTAAGGGAAGTACTCCCCCATTGGGGGAATGAGTTCTCAATCGTTTGATGACTGTGAATCATTTAGACCTTTTACAAAACCTACCATCAACCCCATACAGTACGCTTCATATACTCCTGAGCGATGTTTCTACGAAAACATGTAGGTTTGGGGAAACTCTCTTACAAAAAAACATCATATTGACTGGCGCATTGCAGCATCTTCCAAAAGATAGAAATCCATCAGACCATTCTGAAGAGATATCATCATAGTTTGCATCAATTGATTGCTACCATCCACTCCATCGGTGCAATATGGTAGCAATAATCACGTAGATGATGAGCATTTGAGCGATGGGGTGAGTACAAGCCCTTACAGTTAGGGCTGGATACTACTTTGCCGCATGGTTCTTATCTTTCACACATCATTTCTCCATCAAACCACAAAAGAAAGTGAGTGTACTTGGATTTAATACTGGTTATGTTGAAGAGCTGTTTAAGCGCTTCCAGGATGACCCATCAAGTGTCAGCGAAAGCTGGCGAGATTTTTTTGTTGACTACGACCCGGGGCAGACCGTTCTCACTCCGGTAGAGACGAGGAAGCAGCCACAAAAAGATGTACTTGCAGATTCATCCGTTGCATCGGGCAATGGCTTGCCCTCCGATGCAGAAGTGGCATTGATTCGTGGTCCAAGTGCGGCGATCGTAGAGAACATGGAGGCCAGCCTTCAGATTCCAACTGCAACCTCTGTTCGTACACTGCCCGTCAAACTTCTCACCGAAAATCGCAATCTTCTCAACCAGTACCAACGTGGAATTGGAGCACTCAAGGTTTCCTATACTCATATCATTGCTTATGGAATTGTTCAGGCCCTGAAATCGTTTCCGAGTATGTTTAGCACGTTTGCCCGCAAGGGAAGCCAGCCACAGCACATTCGCCCCTCTCATATCAATTTTGGACTTGCCATTGATCTTGAACGGAGAGGGCGACGTACTCTCATCGTGCCCAATATCAAAGAAGCAGATCGGTTAAACTTTGCTCAATTTCTTGGTACCTACAATGAATTAATTCGCCGGGCGCGTAATCAGCAATTATCTGTTGAAGATTTTCGAGGCACCAATGTAACCCTCACCAATCCTGGGATGATTGGAACCAGCCTCAGTGTCCCTCGCCTCATGCCCCATCAAGGAGTCATTGTCGGAATCGGCGCGATTGGGTACCCCCCAGAATATCAGGCAATCAATGCTCAATCTGCAAGTCAGGCTGGACTTTCGCCAATCATGACGATCACCAGTACCTATGATCACAGAGTGATTCAGGGGGCAGAGAGTGGTGCTTTTTTAGCCTATATTGCCGATCTGTTGCAGGGAAAAGACGATTTCTTTACCCAGCTTTTTGAAGATCTTAACATTCCCTATCCCCCATTTATTCTTCGCCCAGATTCCACTCCCCGACTCGGAACTTCTCAGAAATCCAGCACGGAGATGAATCTTGTTGAAAAACAGGCACAGGTGATGGTTCTGATCCGAGTCTTCCGCGTACTCGGCCACCTGCAAGCGGATATCAATCCTCTCCAAAATAACTGGACCTATCACCCCGAATTGGACCCTGCGAAGTATGGACTCACTGTCTGGGACTTGGACCGAGAGTTTGTCACTGGAGGGCTAGGCGGTAAAGATATCCTTCCCCTGAGAGATATCCTCAATATTCTACGAGAAACCTATACTCGCCGTATCGGGGTGTGTTACATGCATATCTCCAGCTTGATCGAAAAGCGATGGCTCCAAGAAAAGATTGAACCGCTCCGCAATTCCGATGAACTGACGGTCGACGATCAGCAACGAATCCTCTTAAAATTGAACAAGGCCGAAGCATTTGAGCGTTTTCTGCATACCCGCTTCATCGGACACAAGCGATTTTCGCTGGAAGGGGGAGAAAGCATCGTTCCCATGCTGGATGTCATTGTCAGTGATGCTGCAGAACAGGGTGCTCAGGAAATTTACATCGGAATGGCCCACCGCGGACGATTGAATATTCTGGCAAATATCATCGGAAAATCCTATGAATCCATCTTTTCCGAGTTTGAGGGAAATCTGAATCCTGACACTATTTATGGATCAGGAGATGTCAAGTATCACCTAGGCAGTCAAGGTGTGTATGAAACCTCCAATGGAGCCAACATTCAACTGACCCTCGCCTCCAATCCCAGTCATTTGGAATCGGTGAGTCCTATCGTTGAAGGCATGGTCCGAGCAAAACAGGATGTTCTACGAGATTCTTCTGATGCCGACACCCAAGATGTTGTTGACGCTGTGATTCCCATTCTCATCCATGGAGATGCCGCCTTTGCTGGCCAGGGGGTCGTTGCAGAAACATTAAACTGCAGTCAACTCAGAGGATATCATACTGGAGGTACCATCCATCTGGTGATCAACAACCAAATTGGATTCACCACTGGACCAAGTGAAGCTCGTAGCTCCACATATGCGACAGATGTTGCTCGGTTAATTGAAGCACCCATTTTTCATGTCAATGGCGACGATCCCGAAGCATGCGTTCGGGTCGCACGATTGGCTTTTGATTATCGCCAAGTCTTCAACAAAGATGTGGTTGTGGATATGCTTTGCTATCGCCAGCATGGGCATAATGAAGGAGATGAACCCACCTACACCAATCCAGTCCTGTATCAAAAGATTAAGAAAAAACGCTCCCCCCGTAAACTCTATACCGAATCTCTGCTGAATCGGGGAGCCATGACTCCAGATGAGGCGGAGAAAATGTTGGATGATTTTCGTGGACAATTACAGGATGCTTTTGATCGTACGTCCAATCTCAAGGAAAAGGATGCAGCCGCCATTTTGGAACGATTCCATAATAAGAGCTACGAATCTCCACCCCCAGTGGATACTTCTGTATCAAGACAGCAACTTGAAGCGGTTCTGGAGGCACTGCTGCGAACTCCAGAAAATTTTAATGCACACCCAAAACTCATGCGTCAGTTTGAACGGCGCAATCAGCAACTCTATTCTTCTGGGAAAATAGACTGGGCATTTGCAGAGGCCCTGGCTTTCGGATCTTTGCTCCAGGAAGGCACCACCGTTCGCCTCAGCGGACAGGATTCCAGACGTGCTACATTCTCTCAACGTCACGCGGTGATCTATGATCAGGTGACCAATGATGAGTACATCCCGCTAAATCATATTTCCAGCGATCAGGCGAAGCTCTATATCTATGACAGTTTACTGTCCGAGTTTGCAGTTGCTGCATTTGAATATGGATACTCCGTGGAAAATTCTCAGGCCTTGGTGATTTGGGAGGCTCAATTTGGTGATTTTGCCAATGGTGCACAAATTGTATTTGACCAATTTCTGTCTTCTGCCGAAGAAAAATGGGGGCAAACCTCTGGCCTCGTAGCACTCCTTCCCCATGGTTATGAAGGACAGGGGCCTGAACACTCCTCTGCACGATTAGAGCGTTTCCTTCAGCTATGTGCTGAAGGAAACATGATTGTATGTAATTTGAGTACACCCGCCAATTATTTCCATGCCCTGCGTCAACAGGTGATTCGTGATGTCAAAAAACCCCTGGTCCTGATGACTCCTAAAAGTCTGTTACGTCATCCAAAGGCAATTTCATCTCCCAAGGAATTACTGGATGGGACATTTCTACCAGTCATTGGTGCAAGCAAAGATCCAGAGAAAGTGACCCGAATTGTGATCTGCTCTGGTAAAATTTATTATGACCTACTCGCTGAACTTGAAAAACATTCTGAAAAACAGGAGTTGACTGCTCTTATTCGACTGGAGCAGTACTATCCGTGGCCGCAGAGTCTACTGCATGATGAGTTTCAACAGTACAACAAGGACGTAGAGATTTGCTGGGCCCAAGAGGAGCCTGCGAATATGGGAGCGTGGACGTATGCCCGCCCACTCCTGAAAAGCTCGCTCCGATCTGCAGGCTTTGGACAGGATCCATATATTCAATATGCAGGACGACAGCCGGGTGCCAGCCCAGCCACTGGAAGTTCTATGGTGCACGAACTAGAACAGGAGGAAGTGGTCCTTAGTGCCCTTTTGTTGTAGGTAAGATACCCGGCATCCAAGTCACAGAACAACATCAAACTCCTTGTTCACTGAACTTGGGCAGATTGATGTCGGGTTTGATGGAATCTCAACCACATTTGTGCCAACAGGCTATCCCACAGCACCAGCCCTTGAATTGCCAATCACAAAGGCAGTGGACATCTCACTGGGGAGGTCACAGCACTCCGTCACAGTAGTGGTCATCAACCACCACTGTTGAGTTTGATTTTTGAAGGACCACACTACTGTTGATGATTCCGTGTGATCGCCAATGCAGGGTTAGTAGCGCCGATTATACATACGCGCGTTCCGAGATGCCTTTTCTTTAGCGACTCTGCGCTCCTCGGAAGGTTTCGTAAAAGCCATATTCTGACGATACATCCACAACACTCGGCTACGATTGACCGTCCGCTTAAACCGGCGCAGTGCACGGTCTATGTTTTCCTTCTCCTTGACTTTTACGCCAATACCAATATGAATTGCCAACTGACTTTCAGGTTGAGTGAATAAAGTAACAATAGCATACTTAAACCTACACTAACCAATAGAGGTTCCAATACAAAGGCATCTGTGAGAATTTGTGATGATCTTTACAAATCATTCACCTATATATCCATCGTGATTCCAAAGAGGATCACATTGTTATTCTGTATATGATCAATTTCGAAAATGGTATCCTGACGGGGGCCACCCGCATCAGAAGGATAGATCTCCCATAGATCTGGTATGGACTCAGAAAACTGCACTCCAAGATCAAGCCGAATGCTCTGGCTGATCATGTAGCCGACACCAATAGATGCTCCAAGTTGATTGTCTGTATAAGCGTCCGTCAAGTTAGATTGTCCATTGATTGAATAGGGAGAGGGCCGTCCCGAAAATCCAACACGGAGAGCAGTGCGACCGAGCTCTAACTCTGCACCAACAGCAAAATTAACAGCCAGTCCAAATTCATCCTCAATCACTCCATTGACATTTGAGAAGGCGTTCTGGTCATCATCGGAGCTGAGCTCAAGCTGCCCCCAGTCTAGGATTTCTGCTT
This sequence comes from Bacteroidota bacterium, assembly GCA_026708685.1. Taxonomy (GTDB): domain Bacteria; phylum Bacteroidota; class Rhodothermia; order Rhodothermales; family Bin80; genus Bin80. Next base: position 4,506 of record JAPOUL010000019.1, on the reverse strand, counting down.
CACCTGTAACCGTCAGATTACCAAAATCAAACTGAACACCCGCACCCAAACGCCAGGGCGAACGCATAGAATATTCGTAAAAACCATTGCCAAGATCTTCTGGTAAATCTCCATAGCTGAGGGTACCACCAAGATCAAAGGATGTAGAAAATATCTCACTGTAACTTTCTTCAATATAGGTCCATGTTGGAGATTCAATGGATACACCTATCTGCATCATTTCACTCACCTTGGCACTCATACCGGCACGAAAATTGAATCCCGTCATTTCCAGATCAAGCGTCTGATTGTAATTCAATTGATCAAATCCTTCAAACAATGAATCATCATCATTAAGGACATTATAGGCTTGAGATGTATTCTCATTCAGTACATCACTCTCGTTAAACGAACGATCAAAATCATACCGACCAAAAGTAACATTCAAGGAAATGCCCGTCATAATGGTCTTAGAAGCTTGCCATGCAATCCCCCCACTGAGTTCATAAATTCCGCCAGATCCAGTGATCAATCCAGATTGATCAATCGACGTTCCTGGAATGACTGCTGACAAAAACGGATACTTTCCATCTTCATACAATTCTCTAAAGTACTCAATGATACCGCTATTAAAGGCCGCAAACGATAGGTCATCTAATTGGTCAAGATTTCCATTTTCATCCACAGTATATTCATTGTCATACGGCAGGAAGGAACTTGAAATGCTACTTTGTGTATTCTCACCAATGAATTCAAGCCGACTTGAAAAATCCCGAACAAGGCTTAGACTGACCCCCGCAACCATTTTCCCCTGACGTACGGGTACATCGTAAAGAAAGGCCAGATCTCCAAGCTGGAACGTTTCTTCACTTGACGAGACTTGTCCAGGAAAAAAGCCATCTGTCCTAAAACGGGCACCAGATCTGTCAAAACCTGATTGATCGCGCCAAGAATCACCAGTCGTAGATTGACCTCGCAGAGATACAATCAGTTGAGTATCATTGATATAACCTAAACCTGCGGGATTACTATACAATGCCCCATGATCTCCGAAACCGGCAAATCCACGTATGGACATCCCCGTCATTCGCACGCCGACATTCATATCTCGTTGGCTGAATCTCCAGGCCTCAATGGCTGATTGTGCATTCACAGTCACATGTGGTATCGTAACCGTAATCGTTGTAATGAAGACACCAATAAATGACAGGAGTTTGACTGGAGTGAAGATAGAATTTCTCATTTTACAGTTTGGATTAGATATAGCACGGGCCATCGACACCATCATGATGCCGTTGAATTGCTAATTGAGTTGATTTGATCAACCAGGAATTGATTAGACTGGGAACCGATCAATGACGATTCAACCTGCGGCTAGGTGCATCAGATAGTCTACTATCAGGATACGAATCACCCGAATACGATCGTCTGTTGTCAATATGGTGACGAGTGGAATGGGTTTGACTATCACTTAATGAAGATCCACGCTTCCTTGAAGTGGACCGAGTTTTAGGTGTTGATCTTGAACTACTACCAGATGAGCTACGAGTCTGAGGAGCTGAGCGGGTTCGGCTTCCCGAACTGCTACGAGTCCGCGGGGTAGAGCGAGTCTGTGGAGCTGAGCGGGTTCGGCTTCCTGAACTGCTACGGGTCCGTTGTGTAGAGCGAGTCTGTGGAGCTGAGCGGGTTCGGCTTCCTGAACTGCTACGGGTCCGTTGTGTAGAGCGAGTCTGTGGAGCTGAGCGGGTTCGGCTTCCTGAACTGCTACGGGTCCGTTGTGTAGAGCGAGTACGCGTTGCTGAACCACTGCGAGTACGTGTTGTAGAGCGAGAATTAATTCCTCGTCTGGTATTACCGCTTCTTGCATTCTGTGACCGCGTAGAAGTCGCTCCGCGAGCACGTTCACCCGGAACAGTTCTTGTAACTCCTCTACGAGTACGGGTATTCAGGTCATCATCTGCCTGACGCTGAATGCCACGAGTTCTACTGTTAGTGGAAACGACCCCGCTCCTGGTACGGCTACGTGCAAGTTCACTCGTTCTTTGTGCACGGTGGTTCACGACTCCTCGACGATTCACGGAAAGGTTGTCTTCCGTTGCAAGATACCTGCCGCCCCGAGCTCTGACACCCCTACGACCTATCCTTGCAGATCGTGGACCATAGTTGTCTACAAATCCCGTATGGTAAATCAAGGGTGTCCCGTAATACCTGTGTCCCCATGGACTTCCCCATCCACCGCCATAATAATAAGGGCTTGCATGAAAGGCATATGGATGATGCCATCCGTAACTGTATGGTGAATATAGATAGGGAGTACCCCATCCAAAACTCAGGTGAATTCTTGACCCACCATACCAGTAATCATCATAAAAAGGATCATAGTAGGGATCGTAAAAAGGATCCACGGCATATGGATGCCCATAGAATGTGGAAAAATGTCTACGGTAACGATTGTACCGAGGACGATAATGCGAGGTATAATCCTCGTAGTAGTAATTATCAACTACTACACTATCTCCATACTCGGTTTCATATTCGGTAACCGTCTGATGATCAGGTTGCTTTTCAACATAACTCGTACGGAGTTGCGTGTAACAACCGGCAGTCATCAATAAGAACCCCAGAATCAAAGTGACTCTGATAGAACTCATTGAACGAGAAGAATGTGATCGTTGATGTTTCATGAGACCAATGGTAATGGATGATTGAATACTGAATCAAAAAGATTTAGTTCACTACCCTAAAGACGCAATGTCTTGGGAAATAGTAGCAAACCATCTAAAATGTTAATGGGCAAACATCGTGCCATATCCAATATATGTCATTCGTTCAACATGGAACATCCTTCATTGATCACAACAAATTTCCTCATGAAATAACGGCAATGGAGAAGCCGTGATGTGGAGTTGATCTGAGTGGTGTCTCTTGTCCATTCTATGGCTCTGGATCAACCGTCATTCATCGGCGTAAATCCATTAGGATTGTTGTTCATTCCAATAGGAAAACCTGTTCACGCATAGGTTCTATCATTCACATTCTGAACAGATTGTTGAACCATGTAAAATAAGGGGAATTATATACGTAATTACGCACACATCAATTTTCATGTGTATATACTCCAGAGAATAACTTTCTTGCCATTTTCATGAGCAAACGTACAGATAAAGCACCTGGTAAGAATTACCGTGAAGGAATCCCTCTGTTTGAACTGTTTCAGATGTTTCCTGACAATGAGATGGCCGAAACATGGCTGGAACAGTGTAGATGGGGAGATCAAGGTCCCGAATGCCCCCGATGCAAAAGCAGGGAAAAGATTACTGAAGCCCGTAATCGTAAGCCTGTTGCCTACTGGTGTGGTCTTTGTAGAGAACGATTTAATGTGCGTACCAATACGGTCATGCAATCCAGTAAACTTTCCTATCAGACCTGGGTGATTGCCATGTATTTGTATGTGTGCAATCTGAAAGGAGTTTCAAGTATGAAATTGCACCGGGATCTGGGAATTACGCAGAAATCTGCATGGTTTTTGGCACATAGATTACGCGAGGCAATGGTTTCAGTCAATGCAACCTTTGAGGGGCCAGTAGAAGTAGACGAAACCTATATTGGTGGCAAGGAAAAGAACAAGCATACATCCAAGAAACTCAACAAAGGTAGAGGATCGGTCGGCAAAACGGCGGTCGTGGGTGCTAAAGACCGTAAGACAAATCAGATCCATGCACAAGTGGTTGAAGATACAAAAGCAGATACAATACAGGACTTTGTAACGAATTCAACGGGAAAAGATGCCCAAGTGTACACAGATGACAATCGGTCGTATATTGGTCTAGACCGACTGCATGAATCGGTAAATCACTCTGCCAGAGAATATGTCCGAGGACAAGCTCATACCAATGGAATTGAATCCTTTTGGGCCATCATCAAGCGGGCCTACAAGGGAACCTACCACAAGTTCAGTAGAAAGCACTTGAGTCGGTATATCCTTGAGTTTACGGGAAGGCACAATATTCGCAAAATGAATACGATTGATCAAATGAACCGAATGGTTTTGAATATGGTAGGAAAGAGAATTCGTTACATTGACTTGATTGAAGACCATGGATTAGAATCGGGTGCAAGGGCTACGGCTCATCATTGCCGATGAAACCGCCCATACTGGAGCAGCCGTCAAGATGAAGGTTATGATGGAGTGGGAAATGTGATCTGCGTCTGGATCAAATACATCACATCCTATATGTATTCTGAACATTCACGAGGAATATCTCATTTGGGTGAGACCAGAGGAATAGGGGTGGGGAGTATGAGAGTTGTCGAAGTGGATCCGTAAAAGGCAGTAAAGTCCAAGAATGAGCAAAAAATCTGATCTACAAACGCCTAAGATAGATCTTAAAACCGCCACGGCAAAAGCCCAGGCCTTAGCGAAGTCAGTCCTCGCAACGAAGCCAAAACCTCGCCAGCCTAATAAGCCCATCATATTCACGACGATTGAGTTTTAAAATTAATTTCACCCCATTGGAGCTTTTTTCT
>JAPOUL010000148.1 GCA_026708685.1 Bacteroidota bacterium | reverse complement strand
GACGAGTACGTTTTCTCATCCATGAATAAATCCCTTTAATCCCAACCTGATGGACACTTTCTGTTCCCAAGTATTTTTGATCCTGATCCAACGAGTTAAGTAATTTGTCTGGATCCCAAAGTGCATCTACTCCTATATAAACACTCTCCCATCCCTCACCCACAGCAATCGTTTTGCACTGATCAAGCAGTGCGGATTTACCTGATCCAGGTGCCCCATAGATCAGGTGAATCGTACCCTTTTTTGATGCCCTGACATTACATAGCATTTCCCGAAAGTCCATCAAAATACTTGAACGCCCATGAAAATATGGAGTCGCCCCACGATCCATCGCTCCGAAACGGAACTCGGGATTCCTTTCCTTTGCCATGAAATTAAAATTACTTTGCACAATAATCACATTATGAACCATCCACACTTTACTTGGTTCCCTCGCCATGTGAACCGTCCAAATCAAGCCATCTATTGATCAATCTAAAATGTTTGCACATCAGGCTGTAAGTTTTACCTTTACTCTGAATCAGTTCCTGATTAAACTCAGGGGTTGTTTCAAACCTTGTTGATCTTTTGGTTCCCTTTAATGCAACCTAAAAACATTCGTAAATAACAGTTCTCAGTTATTTAACAGTATGATTAATTTCTCCGCAATTACACATGTACGAAGTGGATATAACAATCCTAACCGATTCTGTAACCCATTAATATTGGGTCATGAGTGATCTGTATAGCTGTCCGTACAGGAATGACTACTGTTCAATAGAAATTGTGCCTGCCCGGGTTTTACAGAGTTATTAATTCATATTTGATCATGAGTGTTAGATTTGAATATTAATAATAATCTGTCTGTAAACGAACCAACCGAATCTTTATGAGTAACATAGAGGTATACAAGCTATTAACAATCTTTATATCCATGAACATTGAACGTATTAAGGTTTGGGGCCTTTTTGATGATTTGAATCATGATCTCAAATTCAAAAATGATGAGAAGATCATGCTCCTGACTGGTCTTAATGGATCAGGGAAGACAACAATTCTTAACCTCATCAATGTACTCTTCAATAAGTCTCTTACGTACTTGTGTAATATTCCATTTCGTAAGATTAATATCTTTTTTGATAATCAAACAAACTTATTGATAGAGAAGTTTGTTGATCATCCATCCGAAGAGGATAACAGTTTACCTTTGTTGCTCACACTCAATAAAAATGGCGAAAAATTACATTCATTTCATCCAGAGAAAATTCTCAGTGAGGATGCTAAGCATGAACTTCCTCTCTCATATATTGACGAAATCATTCCAGAACTTCATCGGGTAAATCCCCGAAAATGGATTAATCTGCATACACATTCTACTCTTGATTTAACTGATATACTTATTGAATATTCAGATCACTTCCGTACATTTCCCATAGACGAGGTTTTACAGATACCCATCTGGTTTCAAGATCTCAAATCATCAGTGAATGTACGATTCATTGATACTGAGCGATTGACCCAAGTAGATTCGAGAAGTCTTAAACGCCGACGCAGATATGCACCACTCAGAACCGTTAACCATTACTCAGAACATCTAGCAAATTACATTAAGGATAAGACTGCAAACTACGGTACTCTATCTCAATCGCTGGATCGCACATTTCCAGTTCGTTTAGTTGAAAATCGCACAGAATCAGATCTATCTGTAGATTCACTAAGCGAGGAGCTTGCAGAAATAGAAGAAAAAAGGGTCAAGCTAGAAAATGCAGGATTATTCGCGATTGAACAATCTCACCTCTCAGTTCCAGACCTTAGCAATATTGATGGTTCACAAATTGGTGTTCTTACGGTTTATGCAAGAGATGCCAAAAAGAAACTTGCTGTTTTTGATGACCTCTATGAGAAAGTAAGTGTGTTCCAGCGAATTTTGAACGCTCGTTTTAGCAATAAAAGAGTATCAGTAAGTGATAATGGATTGCAAGTTTGCAAAAATGAATCTCCCCCCCTTAACCTAGAATTACTTTCCTCTGGTGAACAGCATGAACTTGTGATGCTTTATGACCTATTGTTTCGGGCTCCAACTAATTCCCTAATTCTTATTGACGAACCAGAAATTTCACTCCATGTAGCTTGGCAAGAGGAATGGCTTGATGATCTTGATGAGATTGCAAAACTCTCAGATTTCAAAGCTATAATTGCTACCCACTCTCCTGAAATTATTGGTAGAAGATTGAACCTCAGTGTAGAGCT
>JAPOUL010000006.1 GCA_026708685.1 Bacteroidota bacterium | reverse complement strand
CAGTTTGATCAAAAATACGTGAGAACCTGAAATTGTTGAATAAATTGGAATTTATAGACTCATCTCCCAAAATTCATCAAAAATCAATGGAGGTTTTGCAAAAGGCTCTTATTATTACGATTTCCTATCATTAAATCGAAATACTCACCATACTTTCTTACACTGATGTTGATACCGAAGGCATTAGAATACCACTGATTTACAGATCTCTGTAAATCATCAGAATCCGCCAAAATGAATGGTGTATGTGCACCAATTGATTCAAGTTCACCTGAAATAGATTCATTCATGTTTAATCCCGATGATTGGAAAATACGAGGAGATTGAAGATAGTGAACTTTTTTTGCCCATGCTTTCATGCAATCAATTTGCTCATTGACCCATTCAGGAAGCCGATTTGGCCGCTCAGGAAGTAGTCCTTTCCATATAATGGATTGTCGCACATCATTAATGCTAGATCCAGAGACTGTATAAGAGGATTTTTCACTTAACTCGTCACGAATAACTTCAATGAATTGATCACCATACTTTATTCTCCAAAACATAATACACACATCGTATTTGGTTGCATTTGATGATCTTAACACATTTTGAATCTTTACAGATAGCTCAATATCTGTAGATTCTTTTCTCATTAGGGCTGTCAGTTTTATGACACCATTGGAAGATCGTCCACTGATTAGATCTCTGAATGTCTTTCCATGAAGGATACCATTAGAACTAAGATTTAATGGTAAATGAGCAATTTCATCAGATTGTAAAATACTACTTGATAACAGATGGATTGATTTGAGCAATGCCGACTTGCCTGAATTATTGTGACCAACAATTACGGTCATTGGAGCAATTTTAAGAGTCGTGTTACGCTCAAAACATTTGTAATTTTCCAGCGATATGTGAAGAAGTTTCATGATTGTAGTAACGAATTCAAGTAGTACTCCAAGAAATTTTTATTGTTTGTTCAAAGGAGTAAAACTCCAAAGATTTACGATAGAGGTTTTGCAAAATCTTCATGAATCATGTGAAAAATCAGTCTGGGTGCATCATCATATGCGATTAAAAGCACACTATGCCCTACATCCTCCTAAATTGACCATCTACGGTGATCCATGGCATACAGATAGATGTGAGCCTTGATCTGTCAAAAACTAAGCTATGTGTCCCTGTATGTAAAAATCCTACATCTATCCCAATGATGAAAAACATTATGATCGACGCTTTGTTTACCTTATAGCATCGTCTTCGGTAATGCAATTTCATTAGACAAGTCCATAGATACCTGATCTATGAAATATGATCATTTCCAGAATGAGATTTTTCATCTTATTACATATCCGCCATGCAACATATCTTGAACTTTCATAGACTCTTTCCGCTTCACTGGCTGAGTCTATTAGTGGTAAGCCTAATGACGAGTTTGAACCCTACTTTAGAAATCAATTATCATTCTAACACATCTCAGGATGATATATCCATGCTGATAGATGGGGGAATTGTGGTCACCATGGATAGCGTTGGCACCATTCTTGACGGTGGTGCTGTTCTCATTGAGGATGAGCGTATTGTAGATCTTCTTGATGCCGAGATGCCCCGCCCTGAAGCCGATACCGTGATTGATGCAACTGGACATGTGGTCATTCCTGGACTCATCAACACTCATGGTCATGCCGCAATGTCACTGTTTCGAGGACTCGCTGATGATCTGCCATTACAGACTTGGCTCAATGAATATATCTTTCCAGCTGAGGCTGCCCTTGTTTCACCAGATTTTGTTTATTGGGGAACCTTGTTGTCATCCATTGAGATGCTCAAAAGTGGAACGACAACCTTTACGGATATGTATTTCTTCCGTGATGATGTCGTCAGAGCAACCACGACTGCTGGAATCCGCGTTGCTGCAGGTCCTGTCGCGATTGGTTTTCCGACTCCCGACTTTTCTACGGCAGAAGAGTCGCTGGCGAGTGCACATGAATTCATGGAGCAATATCAGAATCATCCGTTGGTGATTCCATCGGTTTCTGCCCATGCGATCTATACCACTCCATTGGATATTATTGAAACTGCATTTCGGGTGGCTGAAAAGCACAGGGCTGTTTTTCAAATCCATGTATTGGAGGATTCAACTGAAAACACTATTTCCCGTGGAGCAAATGGAATGGATGTGATTGATGCCCTCATGTCCATTGACGCACTCAGGCCTGGAACCATCTTAGCTCATTCAGTCTTCTTATCTGATGATGACATCCGTCACATTGCAATGACGGGTGCTGGAATTGCACACAATCCTCAAAGCAACCTGCATCTTGGCGTACCGGGAGTCGCCCCGATTCCCGCCGCTTTGAAAGCTGGAATTCCTGTTGGACTCGGAACGGATGGTCCTGCAGCCAACAACAATCTTGATCTGTTTGAGGAGATGAATACCGCTGCAAAACTTCAAAAATTACAGCATGGCGATCCTTCCATCTTGTCAGCAGAAACAACTTTTCGAATGGCAACGATGGGTGGTGCTCAAGTACTAAATATGGAAAAAGAAATCGGTTCATTAGAGCCAGGGAAACATGCAGATATTGTACTCATTGATATGCAAAGAGCTGGTCTGAATCCGCTGTATAATGTCTACTCTCACCTCGTCTATGCTGTGCGGGGAAGCGATGTATCAACCGTATTTGTCAATGGAAAAAAAGTGGTTGATCAAAGAAAAATGACGACCGTTAATGAAGATGAAGTCATCAGTAAATCGAATTCATTCAGTGACCAAGTCCAACAAGTGATCGCTGGTTTACGTGAACCTGATGGATCGTAAACGTTTACTTACTTCTACATTGCGCTCCATCATACAGGCGATCTCATTGTTGAGTAGATAGGATGCGTCACCATTCTAATTGATGTTGAATACAGGTACATTCCGCCATGATTGAGCAAACATTGATCAACTGTATTTCTATGAGGATATAAAAGACTGTGGTTCCAATGCCATGAACGAAGAAACATGATAGTTTCAATCCGTGTGTAGATTTGGATCATTGCCCTTGAACTCGTTAGTGGAGTTCAGATGGTGAATTTCCAGTGGGTAATGTGCATTGATGTTGAATCATTGATTGATGAACATCACCATTGATGATAGACATGCAAGGGCTGTAGTTTTTGCATTCGTCATTTATCGCAAGATATTGACTTCTACGTGACCTTTCCTTGATCAATCATGCTTTCAGAAAATGCCTTCTTGAGATCATCTAATGGCGATTTTTAAACATTTCTTTGAATAAATGAACCAATGGGAAACTAAATCGTATTCCCAATAAGAGTACTGGTGAGATGATGAAATTGCTATCCATGATGAAGGCATTTCTAGTTTGTCCTGCTATCTGCTGGACATCTCCCACTATTGGACTTTGGCTTACTCTTTTCGTGCCTGTCGCTTCCTTAAAGGACTATTCGCCAGAGATCCACCTCGAAAAAAATGGGGGGGGGTAGAACCCTTTTCTCATCAGACTCTGCGTTACAGGTTCCAACTTTCCACTCGTTGGTGACTGCAGGTTTTAGTGTTCGCTTTTTTGATGAAATGATTGGCTTTACCCAACATTCTGAGAGCGGTACCCTTAGTCGTGAGTTTGGTGTGCACCCACCTTCACCAAATTTCACCTCCTTACCCGTTGGGCCAGTATGGCTTCCAGTGGATGGGGATGGTCATCATTCCACACCAGATTTACTGGTAAGATGTTGAAACAGCAGTCCATCATGAAGGCATTTCTGATTCGTCCTGCTTTGTGCTGGTCACTGCTAACTATTGGACTCTGGCTTCTTCCATTTACGCCTGTCGCATCCGCACAGGACTATGTGCCAGAGATCCTCCTGAAAAAAATGGGGGGGGGTAGAACCCTTCTCTCATCAGACTCTGCATTACAGGTTCCAACTCTCCACTCGTTGGAAACTGCAGGTTTTAGTGTTCGCTTTTTTGATCAAATGATTGGCTTTACCCAACATTCTGAAAGCGGTATACTTGATCGTGAGTTTGGTGCACATCCACCATCGCCAAACCTCACATCCCCGTATGTATTCAATCCACCCGTTGGGCCAGTATGGCTTCCATTGGATGGTGAGGGTTATCATGATAGGGATGCTCAAGTTCACTCAACTAATTCGCCTAGTAGTGTCTGGGATACTGAACAGGTGACTGGCGATCTTCGAAATGATCTTGAAATTGATGAGGGAACATCGGCAACGATCGAAATTACCCTAAAGACTCCCCCTCCAGTACCCGACACATTGGTCATTACTGGTTATGCGGGGACAATCCTTGATGTCGCCCCAGACACGCTGATCTTTACTCCCCAAAACACAACGTTCAATTTAGATCTCTCCCAACAATTCACACTTACGGCTGGTCATGATGCAGATGAAGAGGACACGGAGATTACCCTTACATATACGTTTTCCAGCGGGTATTCAACAACTCGTAAAGTATTGATCCTTGATGATGATAAACCCATTAATCTAAGGCCTTTCGTTATCGACGAAGGTGAGGCACGCGGTCTTGGGCTTGATTTGATAGATACACCAGCAACAGATGAAGTGAGTTTTACGATTACTGGACATGAGGGAAAATTCTTAGATCCACATCCTACAACTCTTGTCTTTCCTCCGAACTCAGTGAACCCTGTAGGCCTAACTTTGAATGCACTCATTGACGACAACACGGTTGATGATGTAGTCACTTTGTTGTTCACGGGTTCTGGCGGTGGTTATGATGGAGTTCAGTATACTATGGCAGTCACAATTTTCGACATACCTGCGTACGAATTGTTAGTCCCAGAAGGAGAAACAAGAGCCATTACGGATCTAATTTTGCATGTCTCTGGTGTCAAAAGTCTTCCTCCAAATATTACGAGTACATGGAGCGGTCATGAAGGAACCGATCTTACGATTGACCCTAATCCCGTTCCTCACGATCCATTACTCTATTACCGATGCGATACTTATACTTATATCGATTCTTTTCCAATTCCACTACCCAGAATGTGCTCCCCTCTTGGACTACTCAGTTTTACAGCAAAAGAAGACAATGATGATGTAGACGATCAAGACATTCTCATCATACAGGTTGATGTCCCTAGACGAACACAATCCGCTTCCCGCCAAATCAATGTCAGGATTGAAGATGATGATGACCCTGGTATCATTGTTGAACCTTCGGTATTGAAGATCAAAGAGGGAGAAGAAGCAACTTTCAAAGTGAAGCTATCTGCCCCACCATCTGGGACTCAGCCCGTCACCATTGTCATTCCAGCATCAGTGGATGATGTAACCCGTCGGAGTTCACGAACGCTCACATTTGATTCCGATTGGGATGATTTTCAGGAAGTGACCATTTATGCTGAGCACGACGATGATTCTGAGGATGAAGATCCCATTCCATTCTGGGTTCAGGCACATAATAGTGGGTTTGATCGTGAGCGTGGACGGGTTGATGTGACGATCGTTGATGACGATGTGCCAAGTATTATTGTTGAACCCAGTGATTTGCAAATTAACGAGGGGGATGCCAAGACATTCCGTATCCAGCTACGGACTCAGCCATCTGCCTCCGTGACGATTCCCATTCCAACCGTTGGAGATCTGGAACCGGATGATGATGAAGTAGCTTTTTCAGCGACTGACTGGAATATTCCATATGTGATCACTTTGGAAGCCAATCACGATGATGAAGATTTTGAAGACGATGTTGAGCAGATCATCTTCACTGCCTCTGGCGGTGACTATCAAGGATTAACGGATACTCTTGATGTGACCATCATTGATGATGATCTTTTGAATGCAGGGTTGACCGTTGATCCAGAGCAGCTCACATTAACCGAAGGAGGAGAGTCCAAGTCATTTTCTGTACAACTCAGCGAGATCCCTAATGGCCCCGTAATTGTCCAGATATCTCGACAGGATGAAACGGATTTATCTGTGCCATCTCCGCCAAATCTGGAGTTTACAACTTCAGACTGGGATCAAGCGAAGACCGTCTCGCTGAGTGCTACCCATGATGTCGACGGTCAGGATGATTCAGAAACTGTCACACTCACCGCGAATGGTGGAGGCTATGATGGCATTTCCATAACCATTTCTATCACGATTGAGGACGATGATACCTCAGCCATAGATGCCCCAATAGCTGTGACCGTCCATGAAGGAAAAACGGCTCCCATTGCGATTCGATTAAAGACGGAGCCATCAGGTGATGTGACCATCTCAATTCCCTCTCAGGGTGATATCACCCCTGATCCAACTTCTATCACGTTCACACCAACGACTTGGATGAATCTTGAAACGATCATACTGACCGCTGAACATGATGATGATTCGGATGACAATCCTGTCACCTTAGAACTAACGGGATCTGAAGGTGGCTATGATGGAATTACAGCTACGGTCAATGTAACGATTGACGATGATGATACGCCGAGTTTGATCGTGAGCCCTACGTCCTTGAATCTTTCTGAAGGCGGAGAATCCAAACCTTTTGATGTCAGACTTCAAACGCAACCATCCAGCAGTGTTGAAGTCTCCTTGTCTCCCTCTCAATCTGGACTTCGACTTGACAAACCTACACTCACCTTCACCAATTCCACATGGTCTCAAAATCAAACGGTGAATGTGAGAGCGTTGCATGATGACAATTCTAACAACGAGACAATTACGATCAAGCTGGATGCGATCAACTACGGAGAGAATGTGACTAAATCTGTGGTTGTTAACATCGCGGATGATGATGTTGTCACTGCCCTACCCCAAGTGAATCTGTCGGTTACACCATCATCTGTCAAGGAAGGAAGCTCTCTTGAAATCCAAGTCACATTGTTAGAGACGCTGACTCAAGATGTCGAAATTCCACTAACGATTGTTGATCAATCAACAGACTCTGAAGATTATGGTACGCTGTCAAATGTGCGGATTACCACTGGAGATGATGAAGGGACAACCACTCTTTCCATCATTGATGATCAAGTGTTCGAGGGAAAAGAATATTTTATTCTGCGATTTGGAGACCTCCCCGAAGAGGTTCGCTCAGGGACATCCTTCTCACACAGAATTGAAATCATTGATTCATCTCTGCCTCCGATGGTCACTCTTGATCCACCATCTAGGGTCAATGAAGGAGAGAAGGTCACTATCATAGTTAATCTGTCCGATGCATTGCCTAACCCCATTACCGTTCCATTAGTGATTACTCATAGAACGGCTTCGGATTTGGATTATGAAGTAGAAACTGAAACTCCATTAGATGTGCTCTTTCCTGCAAAATCTCGTCAAGGAACCGTCCAGATTTTGGCCAAGACAGATCGATTGGTTGAGAGATTGGAAACATTTCTGGTTGGCGTGAAAACGTTTTCACCACCGCTGGTGTCAGAATTTCCAACTCCTATTGAGATCTCCATTGTGGATAGAACTGAAACTGGAATTACTGCTCCGAGTGTTTTGCCAGTCACTGAGGGCATCAGAGAATCTTTTCCAGTTGCATTAACAGCACAACCTTATGATCGTGTCTCATTGGTGATCACTGAGGGTACAGGCAAACTCGATATCACTCCTACCACATTGAGCTTTACGTCCCAAGATTGGAATCAACCCAAGCCGGTAGAGCTCCTTTCACCGGATGATGAAGCCATTGATCAATATCCGCCAGTCAATGTAACGTTGACTGCCAATGGAGGGGGCTATGTGAATGTTATCCATCCAATGACAGTACAGATCACCGATCAGAGTTCTCCCAATCTTGTCGTTACCCCCCGCTCCTTAACGCTTGAGGAGCAGGAAACAGAATCCTTTGAGATTCGCCTTAACACTCAACCCTCTGGTCCCGTAACAGTAAGGATCTCACCCACTCATGGTCAATCGTACCTTGAATCTCTCACTCAATCAAGTCTGACCTTTGACGCATCTAATTTTGAAGATTATCAAACCGTGGTGGTCACAGCAAAAAAGGATAACGATTCCAATGACGAATCCGAAACGATTACAATCAGTGCAACAGGTGGAGGCTATTCATCTGCACCACTGGTCACTGTTGATGTGAACATCATTGATATTGACCCTGAAATTTTCATTGGTGATGCGGAAGCATCTGAAGACAATGAAATGATTCAGTTGCCCTTGAGTTTGAGCCGTCCAACTAGTCAAGTGGTCACCGTACAATATTCCACTGAGGATGCATCAGCCGATGCCGATGATGACTATGTTTCTTCAAGGGGGATTGTGATCTTTGACCCTGGTGGAACGCAGGGCGTGGTCCAAATTGAAGTTAAGAATGACGAACGCAATGAAGATGATGAGAGCTTTGTTGTCTCTCTTTCCAATTCGCGTAATGGAACAATCACTGATTCTACTGCAATAGCCACCATTTTGAATGACGATGGAATTACAAGCATTACCATAGAGGATGCTGTAGCTGGCAATCACTCCAGTATGATCACCTTTACAGTTCGTTTATCGAATCCAAGCTCTGATGCCATTACCGTTGGTTATCGTACTGAAAATGGAACTGCAACGGCTGGTGAAGACTACTCTCATGAAACGGGAAGAATCACTTTTGAGCCAGGTACGACCGAAAAAACGATTGACATTCCTCTTTTACGACAGGATATTGATTGGCAACAGAAGACCTTCTTTGTCCATGTAGAATCATCGGAACCAGCTCGGATGGAAAAATCCATTGCCACGGCGATCATCCAAGAAGAAACACCATCTGCAGTTGATGTGATGACTGCCTACACCTCACGCTTTGTTCGTACAGCATCGGTTCACTTGACAGATGCCTTGCAGCAACGTATGCATCCTGCTGGTTCATCCTGCTCTGCAATGGAACGTGCTGAGATGGCTCTACTCTGGCATACAACCTCCCGATGGACTCCATCCTTAGGTGAATTGCTTTCTGGTTGTAGAGTATCCAGAGATGTAGAGATCTCTGGGGGTAGTTTTGGGATTTGGGGACGAGGTGCATACCGACGATTCCATGGTCAAAATACCAATGCACTCACCTTGCGAAGCAATGTATCTACAGCTATCCTTGGAGCGGACTATCGATGGAATGCAGGTTGGATGGCGGGGATGATGGTGGCTCATAGTCAAGGCAACGGAGATTTTCGGAGCACAAATGTTTCTGGAGACATTGAGGCTGGGTTAACAGGAATCTATCCCTATGTGTCCTACGAAGCTTCTGGATGGGAGGTCTGGATGAGTGGAGGCTATGGTTGGGGGAGTACGGAAGTATTTGATCAATCAGAAGACTTGACCTCTAGATTTGGTGCAGTAGGATTCAAGGGTAATTTAGTATTGGTTCAAACTTCCAGATGGAGTTATTATGGAGATGTTCTCTTCACCGATGCTACCGTGGATCAGACCCGTGCAGAAGTGATCCGTGTCCGATTGGGGATGGAGACGGATTTTCAGATCAGTGAGGTCATTCGTCCCTATGTGGACGTAAATGTTCGTCAGGATGCGGGGGATGCAGAAATCGGGATCGGACTTGAGGTTGGAGGCGGTTTGCGCATTGCCTATCCCGAATGGAAACTACGCGGTGAAGTGCGTTCGCAAGGATTGCTACTCCATAGTGCAGATGGATTCAATGAATGGGGATTGTCAGGATCCATTCAGTTCGGAAATCCTTCCGAGGGATTGTCTATGCGTGTACGCCCATCTTGGGGCATGAACCATAGCATGGCACTCTATCATCAACAGACCATTCGTGACGTAACTCCCTTCCAGTCAGGCATGAGTCGCACGGAGGTAGAACTTGGATATGGGATTCCTACAAAGCATGGCACCGTACGATCCATTGCGACAGTCACTGAATTACCGACAGGAAGATTATTACGGTTAGGTGGAGAAATTCGCCCAGTGGACTGGGTATCCATCTCTGTTTCTGGCTTGGCTCATCACCATCAGGATACGTTCGGTGATGTGAGTCTTTTTGTACAAAGCACACTTTGGAATTGATTACATACACCCATAAATCATTGATTCGGTATGAAACGTTTTAAGGTCAGTTGGAAAGTAGTATTATTTCTTGGAGTATTGTGTACTGCGTCCCTGCAGTCTGGAAATGCTCAATCCTCATCAGATTGCCCCACGAAAGTTACGGTTTTCGCTGGCGAAACAACGGTCATTGACTGTGACTTACATGCATCCTCTGATGTGTTTCAGTTCACGAGTCCAAATGCTTCCTGGCTCAGATATTTGAATGATTCTGAGGGGGGAGCTCCGCGATTTGAGGCTCCGCCTGTTGATGCCCCACAGGAATTTGTGTACACTCTGGAGCGATCTGATCCTTTTGGGAGTGTCGTTGATCAGACGCTGATTACCATTACCGTTCTTCCTACTGAAGATTCCATTTGCTCTGACCAGAGTTGCCTTCTGAGTGATGGGTTTATCGATATAGATGCAGAAGATTACAGGATTGAATCCATCAGTATTGATCTTGCCTCTCAAGAACCTTACGTCCAGTGTCAACCCCAGATTACCGTTGAGAGTGGCTCCATAGCGGATATTCAGTGTACTGGATTTAACCCCGATGGTGGTCCCTTAGAATACACGATTGAATACGACTGGCCGCCCTATGTGGAAACACGAGTCCTCAATAGCGGAGACTTTGACTATGTGATCCGCATACCTGTGATTGAAGCACCAGCCGATGTACGAAGACTTGCAATTTCCGCCCAAGTTCCAGGAATTGATGTAGATGTATCTCAGGATGTAGAAGTCCATATTATTGATACTTCTCCGCAATTTAGTTGTGAGAATATGGTTGTTGAAGAATCTGCTTCTGTAACCTTGCCTTGTGTTGTTACAACTGATCGTAATGTGCGGTATCAGTTTATTTCGGATCCCCCCTTGGTCCAGCCCAAAATGTACGATCAACTACCCACCATCACCGTCCCAGAGGTGGACCAAGACCAAACGTTTACCGTCACTGCCCGCGTTTTCCACGAAACGAAAAATGGGGGGGGGCATGTGGTAGAAAAGGAGTTTGAATTCACCATCCAAGACACATCCGAACCAGTTGATTGGCCCGGTGGCGGAATGTTGACTTGCGAGCCTTCAGTGACAAAAGAATACGAAGGAAAGTTCCCTAAACCATATAAAGTCTCATGTACTGCAATTAACCCACCTGAGCTGATAGAAGGAACTCAAAATTTTACTTGGACCATCCAAGCTGATAATGTAGGATCTGGTTTTGGATATGAACTGATTAGCAACATTGAGGATGTGTCCAGTGCGGAAAGCTTTCAGAGAACTCTTGAATTTACTGTGCCTGATGATGTTGAAAATGATTCAAGGTATGTATTCAGATTCATAGGAGCAGCACCTCCAGATGCACCCCAGATTCATGAAGATTCATTAGTGCATGTTGCAGAGTTTGAATTTACCATATTAAACAACAAAGTGACAATTCAATGTGATGTTAATTCCCCTTTACAAACTGGAGATCCTGATGAGCCGATTATGTGTAAAACATCGAATGAAACTTCAGATCCGGATTTAACCTATGAGTGGCAATGGGAACCAGACAATGATTTTGCTCGGCGGCACATTCCTCTCTCTCCGAACAACATTGAGAGTCCTAGCTTTAGGGTTCCTACTGCTGAAGAACTGAGTGAATTATCGGAGGACGAGTATGTTGAATTTAAGTATAAAGTTATAGCCTCTGCAGAAAGGACCGATGACTCTGATCCTGAAACCGTCACCATTAGGGTGAATAAGTCTTTTGGACAGCTACCACCCCCTGATTGCTCCGATACAGAAGTTGATGAAGGGAGTGGGCCAATTCCTCTATGTACTCCTTCTCCTGATCTTGAAAATTTAACTTGGAATGCGGAACTCGTTGGTGATGGTCAAGATCTTCTTACTGAACAAAATCCTAATCCTCCCATGTTCAGGACACCAGATGATGTTCCCGAACATAAAGATTATACTTATGATGTTTACATTGAGGCCGATCTCTATGATCGATCCGAAACTGAAACTGTTACGATCACTGTACGTGATCTAGTCCCTCCTCAAATCACTGTTACATGTGATCCAAGCTCTTCATCTATATTAGCTGGGAATGAGGAGGGGATTTCTTTTTCATGTTCTGCAGATACTGAACCAAATGTTGAATTAGTGAATGAAAAATGGCGTTGGGAATCGGAGGATGTTGATGACCATACTAACTTACTTTCTTCATCTGTTCTCTCCTCCCCAAAGTTTAATGTACCAACTGCTCAGGAGCAACAAGAATCTCCTAAGACTTATACCTACAAGGTCACGGCATCGGCAGACAATGCGGAATCTGGCAGTGGATCCGTTTCCGTTACGGTTGTCATTCCTCAAATCTCTATTGAGTGTGAAGAACCAAATTCACCCGTCCCAACTGGAAGTGATCCAATTCCTTTGTCATGTACAGCCTCTAATGATCAAGAGGCTGTTTTGACCTATCAATGGCAATGGGATTCTGATCCTAAAAACTACATTGACCAACTTACTGCAACCAACATCAGTTCTCCCACTTTCAATGTACCGACTGCTGAACAGCAAACAGAACCATCGGTGCCGTATGTCTATGAAGTGAGTGTCTCAGCAGAAAATGCCACCTCCCCCCCTGATCCTGCAACCGTCACCATTACGGTGGAAAGATATTTAGGTGCACTCACGCTTAAATGCACAAATCTGGAGGTTACTGTCGGAATGAATTCCCAACCAATCCAGTGTAAAGTATACAATCAGTTGGATGAGGAATTAGAGTATGAATGGGAATGGACTCCCCAAACTCTACTCACCGAAACAGATACCGGTACTCCTCTCTTTGCTGTACCCTCTGAGCAACGGGCCTATTCACGAACGTATTCCTACGATGTCGCCGTATCCGTTCAAGAGAACTCAGAATTGGCTGACGGTGCAGAAACATCTGTGACGGTCACAGTCATTAATCCGAATGTTGAATCCGCCGAAGATATTGCGATCAGTACATCGGATTTAGATCTTGGTCTTGTCGGCTCTGGCGGAGAAGTGACGCTTGATCCTGCAACAGAACAGGTTTCTGGTCTGGTATTTGGAGGGACTCCACACTCGGGCCGTATCATGATTCGTGCACAAGATAGTGTGACTGTTTCCATTGAAACTCCCGAATCGGCGATGCTTTACCATGAAAATAATTCCGAGGATCAAGTATCTCTTGCTCCCGACTGGGCATATTCCGAATCTTGTATTCAGTTCTCTGGTGTCAGTCAATCCAGTAGTACCCTGCAAGCTCGCTTACAACCTTGGGATTGCCATGTCATACGTCTGGGAGGAATGGTAGATCTTGTCAACGCAGAGCCCGGAGACTACACTGGAATCGTTAATGTTGTTTTGACCATCAATGATGTGGATGAAGTCTATGAAATGCCCGTCCTCCTCTCCGTAGAGGAAGAGCGTCAAGTCGTGGTACTGGATCCCACTGGGGTTCGTTTTGAGTCTTCAACCGAACCTTCAGATGCTCTTCAATGGAGTCAAAGCATCAGCATCAATCCGCAAGTGGCTGTGCTAGGTGCAAACATGCCAAGTGGTACGTTTACGATCCATAACCCCTCCGTCTATCCAATGGAGGTACAAGTGTCCACGCAAGGGGGATATCGGGAAAATCAAACCACTGACCGATTTTCTGTTGGAGCCATGGGCAAGCTTGGAGATATGGCCGATCTGATTACGATCCATCCAAGTGTGGTACTGCTTCTGCCAGGGGAAACCCAACCTGTCCACTATTCCATCCCTGAACCCCTGTTAAGACAGATGGCCGATCAAGGGTATGCCTCTCTGTTTAACTTCACCACGACCTCACGCTCCTACATTGAACAGAGCCGTGCTCCTCTGGAGCAACAATCGCCCCAAATAACCTTTCAGGCTCTTGGAGTCTATATCCCACAGCGTGGGGTAGAAAATCTTCATGCAACCATTGAATCAGAATCAGACGAATCCATCATTGTATTGATAGAAACCGATTCTTATCCATTCTATGGAGATATTGTTGTTCTTGATGCCGCAGGATCTGAAGTAGGACGATCAAAGGTCCTTGTATTTACAAGAAGCCGCGTCCGTGTTGATGTACGATCCATCTCTTCAGATGGCTACACCTTACAGTTTGAACCTTATCTGTCTGATCAGGCAATTCCATCCAGTATTCAACTTTTATCAGATGACTAATCCGATGTTCTTGACTCTCAAATCTGATTCTCACTGTGGAATGCAGTCCATCTCTGAGAATCCTTTCATTCATGACGTTTCCTATCACCCATCTCCTAATGGGAAGTGGGGGTTTTTGGGATTCCTGCATCTATGCTTGTTGGCCGTGGTGTTGACCACTTTCCCCGCCTTTGGGCAAACGGCAGATGTCACACAGCGGGTCCTCCCCGTCGCAGAAATGTCCGACCTCGATTTTCTGAACGATTTTCTTGAGGAACATTTCATTGCACCACAGGATCCAGATTTCACTTCGGGTATCTTTTTTGACATTACTCGTGATGGATTTGGATCCAACGATGTGTTGGTTCTCTATCCGTCCGAAGAACAGTTTCATTTAAGTGCCTATCTGCCAGATAACATGTCGCAGGTTCTGCGTACGCAGGGCCTTGCTACGGACTATAATCTGGTAACCACCCGTAACCTCACAGAAGTCATTGTTGATGAAGCCGAAAACGAAACGAATCCCAAGAAAGCTCTGGCTGGTGCGATGCTCGGTTCCATCCAGAATTATTACACCGAGGGTGAATTTCAAGGATACATCTCTCAACAGGGAGATAACCTTCGAGTTAGTTTCTGGGGATACGGAGAAGATGACTGGTTTTTTACTCCCAAGTCCGAAATATGCATGGAGCCCCCCAAGAATGAATCGGTGGTCGTTGTGGCTCATAAGCAACCTGAAATCCGAACGTTTTTGGATGTTGACGGATGTGTTGTAGTGGAATCTTCTACAGCTGGTGGGGATGTCTCATCCCGCGTATGCGATTGAATTCAAGACCATCCTATGATTGACCATCCTCTGCATGACTTGAATCTGCATTAGGTACCCGATCATCTCTTACATCAACCCTCTCATGAACAAGCATCATCTGTAATGAGTGACCTTCATGAACATTTACTGTCTGTTGATCAAGCCTCCTATTCGCTTGATCCATCGTGCACTCAGGCTCATATTCTTCAGGAGTCGCTGACCTCTGTGGCTTCGTGTCCATGCATTTCACATGGGCATTCAAGAGTGTGTATTCCTTGTTCATGTACCCATTGTACCTGTTTCTAAATCAACTAAATCTCTTTCATCATGGCAACTGCATTTAGTGAAGATATTGATCAATCTAACTGGCGAATTTCGTTTCTCATTTTCTTGATCTTTGTAGCGTTATTTTCCGTTGCTTTCCGGTTTATTCCGCTCCCAAGTCGTGAAACCGTGGATGACTCGCTGGAAGATATCATGTTTGAACTGATAACAATCAGTGAGGAGGAGGAAGAAGAACCTGAAGAAGCGATTGAAGAAGCCGTTGAAGAACTTGTTGAACCAGCAGATGTGGAGGTCCAACAGGAAAATATCGACGAATTACTGTCGGCGTTTGCAGAATTGACTCCCGCGGCAACCCCCGATGACGTTTCGCTCACCAATTCGGGTTCTGTTCAATCAGTCATTCTTGAAAATGAACTCAATCCCCAACTTGACTTTGATGCTGGTATCTTAGATGGATTCTCCAATCAAAACACTCTTGACCTCGATACCGACATCAGCTCACGCTCTGGTAGCAGCAGTGCGTGGACGCTCAAGCCAGGATTATCCGCTGATGCCGGTGCATCCACCGAGCAGCGAGGATTTGCTGTACGCAATCAGGCGAGCGGTCCTACTGGCGATGATCTGGCAGTACGCCAGCAACAGGAGCCGACCGAATTATTTGATTTATTCAAAGAAGAAAGGGGAACTGGAGATATGTCCCTTGATGAGATTCG
This sequence comes from Bacteroidota bacterium, assembly GCA_026708685.1. Taxonomy (GTDB): domain Bacteria; phylum Bacteroidota; class Rhodothermia; order Rhodothermales; family Bin80; genus Bin80. Next base: position 4,248 of record JAPOUL010000006.1, on the reverse strand, counting down.
TAAAGAAAATGCTGTCATCGCATGGTTCAAAGCCAATGCAAGCCCCCTGGATTCTGGAATTCGTGCACTCTTTGAACAGACCGACTCCGATCTAACGGCTAAGGTTCTCGCCAATATTAGCGGTCAAGGTTATCCCGTGCAATTAATGTACTCTGCCAGTAGCCGAAACCTACGGATCGCATTCAGTGAAGACACGAATATCTTTTATTTCATTGATCCCAAACTTCAAGATCAAGCGAATTACTACGAAGAGGGAGTCGTTGTCCATGACGACCAAATCAGAATCGTCATTGTGGAAACCGAGGAATTCTCCGTATCCAGCCCCCAGGCTGTTCGCGTGTATTCCTCCTTTCTCCAGTGGTGGCTTGATCAGATCCGTGAATATGATCAGTCATAAACTGTTTTCATATGCATCCATTCGCATCCTGATGGTCAATTTGCAGTGTTATTTCGTCAACCTATGGCATTGGAACCATTAATGCTTTCTTTGTCAAATCTCCACTTCTATGGATTCAACATCAGTGCCCTGTAGGCTCTTGCAAAAGATTGTCATCATACCTTCACTGTGTGTTTCTGATCGTTCCTGTAGCCATAGGATGAAAGTGTGATGTCACGTTTCATATTCCATGCTTCCCTGAAGCATAGTCACTCTGGATGGATGTGTATCGTTCATTGATGTGATGATTTCATTGTTTGATAAACACAGGACTGAAAGAAGGAGCACGGCCTTGTCCTTCCATTGTAGTTCATTTCAGATAGTCAACCGATTTTCTAATGCAGTATCAATCATGAGAAATTTTTTTAGCAAGGTATATCGTAGGTTTCTTCTATGCACGCTTCTTGGTGTGACTCTCATACCAAGTGTACTGTCGCAAGTCACCCCCTCACTTCGAGTGTTACAGGAGGCTCCATGGGTCATCAGCCCCCTGTCTGTTGCACCACTTTCCATGCGTCCCGTTCAAGGCTACTGGGATGCACAGCAGGAAGTCTACTATATTGATTTGACCTCATTTCTGAGAGAAATGAACCTATCTGTGAACATTGAAAATCGGACTGTTCGTGCTACGAATAATGTCACGTCGTATGAAGTCGATTATGATGAAGGCACATTTACCCGACGGTTTGAGTCTGAAATTCAAGCCAGCGATACCCTAGAAACAGGAGGATTTTTCTATGCCGTTGAAATCGGCTCTGGTGATGGCTTTCTGATCACCCCCTCCAGTCTACAAAGAATTTTTCCTGCGGGTTCACTGACCTACGATTCAGAGAAACTCTCGCTCCACCTTTCTCAAGAATTGTTTGCAGAGTCTGCCTCATCCTTTCGTCCCCGTGCCGCCTCTCCTACCTTAGGACTTGGTCCAGTATTGTATGGACGCGACCGCCAAATCCTTGGCGGAACCCAGTTAGGGTATCGTTTTACCCGCACCCAAAGGCGGGGGAATACTGTCGATTATACAGGATCATTCAATGGTCAGGCCAGTGCCTTATGGGGACAACTTCGTGCCGATGGATCCATTACATATACAGATGATCTGCAGACTCGCACATCCTTCCGGCAGTTTGATTATTTATTGGATCTCCCAGCATCTTCCATGATCACTCAAATTGGGTTAGGGCGATCACGCACAGATCAATGGCCCGTCCGTCAGAGTTATGAAGGAGTATGGATGAGTAATCGCCCCCTTTCCACGCGTCATCAGCAACGAGAAGCAGTCATTCGTGGCATTGCAGAACCAAACGCTCTGATCACCGCTTTAGTTGGAGGCAGTGTTGCTGATCGTGTGCAGGCTGATGGACAGGGACGCTATAAACTCTCCATCCCTGCGTATTACGGATCCTCCAGAGCAGAACTCGAAATCGTCCCACCTGGAGGAGGCACACCAACGCGGGAAACACGCTACCTCTTTATCACTGAAGATCTTGTTCCTGCCCGTCGACTCTACTGGGATGTACAAGGTGGGAGAGACCAGTTTGAGCATACGGAATATGGACATGCCCGTTTCAGTTATGGTGTCTCTACAAACCTCACTGCCTTGGGTAGTATCTCCCATGCTGACTCCATCCAGACGGGTACACTCGGAGTCGTCTCTAATGTATCTGAGTCCGTGGTCGTTAGTGCAGAGGTTGGATATCCAAATCCTTCAACTAGAGCCACCTTGCAGTTGTATCGTGATCGTTTTCAGTTTCAAGCAGAAGGAGCCCTTGCTTCCAAAGAGGGTTTTTCATACTATAAGCAACGCTATTTAGGACGACTTGGTTGGTCGTCCTCTGGTGCACTCAGTCTTTACCTGTATGGAAGCCATTTTGAATCGTTTTCAGGCAACACGATCACGCAGTTAGATGCCTCAAGTACCATCCGAGTGAGCCGCCGCACCAATCTGGTCCTTGCTGGCGGCCAGCGAACCAGTAGACTCTCACCTGATGCCCCTCAAAGTTCACGCTTTCAGTGGCGAACAACACTGACGCGTTATGTGACCCCTGGGCCTGTTCGTGGTCGTGTAGGTTTTCAAGGATATGGAGGTCAGTATGAAGATCTTGACTTCGCAGGTTTGACGGTCTCTGCCTCCTATCGTTCTTTCTCGATCGGTGGGCGCGTTGGGTATGACTTTCCAGCTGAGACGGTTACCACTTCATTCTCTATCCGCTGGAATGCTCCATGGATTAGCGTATCCAATCATTCTTCTATTGAACTTGATAATCCATACAATCGTCAATCGGTTTATGGATCCATGACGCTGAGCCGTGATTTCCTGTTTACCCGACACCCACAGGTATGGAGCACTGCACAATTGCGTCCATTTATTGACATCAACCGGGATGGTGCAAGAGATCCTGGAGAGATGATCTTAGAAGGTCTTGATATCAATGTTGTTCGGGCTCGTACAGAACCCCTTGAATCGGGTGGAGTGCAGGCTGATTTCCTTGCGCCAAGTACCCCTTACCAAGTGGTCATTGATCCCAAGTCTCTTCAGGGGCCTGAATTGAATCTGCCGACTGGCACCAACTTCAGTTTCATCTCTGACCCTGGTGCAGTCAAACAGGTAGACATCCCCGTCCATAAAGACACCATCGTCAACGGGAGTATCAAAAACCTCCCCCTGAGCTCTGCGACCCTAGCTGTCATCGTCTTCTATCAAGATAACAAAGAAGTCTATCGGTCAGCCGTTTCACAGCGGGGATTGTTCTCGGCATTACTACCGCCCGGAACGTATCGTGTTGAAGTGCAGGACTTACGGGGAGTTGAAGATCTCAGTGGATTCTCCCAAACACTGAACGTTCTTGCTACGACCACACAAACTCTAGAAATCCAATAGACGATTTTTCTCCATATTCGATCTCATTCGGAGACATCTCTCTCTAATGCTGAACAACTGTTCTTCTGTTTGAACGGTTGTTCAGAGGAACGTCAATAGCTAACCAAGCTGTTGTCTCTGGTGTATCGTGTGTATTCCTTGTTGAGATTTCGGGTCCCAATTATTCTTGGGGCGATCGTCATATTCATTCGTTTCTTGGTGGATGATCTATTTCATCCTTCTTCATCCAGTATTATTCATACCGCATCCATTTTGATTTTGGGAGTCAATACAATTGGGGAGCCCGGTCTCATAAGGTATTCTATCGGTAGCAAGTTCATCCAATACAGCTTGAACTTTGATCTTCAATCCTCAGTGTTAGCGTAATTTTTTAGTTGACTGTCAAATCTGTATCTCTCTCAAGGTTTCTTTTGGGCTTTGAGTATTTTTTGGACTTCTGCTTTGATCATCTGCATAAATTCTTTGCTTGAGGCAAGTGCAATGTTTCTGCAGCATCTTCAATACGATTTGCAAGGTGGGTCAGTTTTTCATAAGCCTTTGATTTCCATTCAATATGATCAGGCAATGATTCAATACTCTCAATACTTTGTTCAACCCGTCCAAGTGCGTGAACCGCCTTTGCACATATATTCTCCAGCAACTGTATGGATTCATCGGAAGACACTTGAATGTGTCCCAGTGCAATGGCGATATATTTTACATCCTCCAAGTATCTATCCATTAAAGAATCATCTGGTTCAGGATAAGATAGCTGTAGATTTTCAAGCCTTGAAACAGCTGATTCTAAGCTCAGAAACTCGCCTGATCCAAAATGAGACTCGGTCATCAGTGGACACGATTTTCAAATAGTGTGATATTTCAGGAGTTGATGATAGAATAATATTGTACATCTCCAGATGCAAAACATCTGGATCAATGTCAAGCAGAGGTCGGT